>JAUXEE010000176.1 GCA_030618065.1 Gemmatimonadota bacterium | reverse complement strand
GGGCTTCCGAGGCCCATTGGGGGGATGGAAAAGCCGCCCGCCCTTGGACTATCCGGGAATCCCCTCGAACTGGGTGTCGTACCCGGGTGTCTTTGCCCATGCACGGCTGGACGACGGGACCCGGCTCCTCCTGGATGCGCTCCCTCCTCTTTCGCCGGGTGCTCGGGTCCTGGACTACGGGTGTGGCACGGGGGTGGTGGGGTATGTAGCCTTGGGCAGAGGTGAGGACGTGGTGGTGGAGATGCTCGACGTGGACGCGGTGGCCCTGGAGGCCGCCAAGGAAAACGTGCCGAGGGGCCGGGTCCATCTCCGGGACGGGCTGCCACCGGCGGATGCCGGACTCTTCGACGCCATCTTCTCCAATCCCCCCTTCCACCGGGGTAAGGCGGAGGAGCCGGAGATGATCGTCTCGTTGGTCCGGGGCGCACCGACTCTGCTTCGGCCGAGGGGAATGCTTGTGTTCGTGGCCCAGAGGAGGCTTCCTCTGGAGGAAACTCTCCATAGCTATTTCGGGGACGTGACGGTGCTGGCCGAGGACTCGACCTTCCGTGTGTGGAAGGGCCAGAGGCCGAAAAAGGAGAGGGGAAGAACATGGGAGAAGGGACAAATGTGATGGACCGACGATACTTCTCCCGAGTTCTGATGGGTACACTCGGCGTTTCCGCCCTGGCACCCGGCGTCCTGTCCTCCTCCCTGCTCCGAGAGCAGCCTCTCATCGACGGACCCCGTCTGCACCGATGGCTCCGGGAGATGTCCTGTTTCGGGGCCCGGGCGGAGGGAGGTGTCGACCGAGTCGCTTTCAGCGATGCCGATATCGAAGGCCGGGCATACGTCCGGTCCCTCATGGAGGAGGTTGGCCTGGACGTCAGGGTGGACCTGGTGGGCAATATCCTGGGACGGTTGGAGGGTGCGGTCCCGAGTCTCCCTCCCCTCATGGTGGGATCCCACATCGACTCGGTCCCGGCCGGGGGGAACTACGACGGCCCGCTGGGCACCCTCGGTGCTCTGGAGGGAGTGCGCACGCTCCACGACGCGGGGATCCGTCCCCGGCATCCGATAGACGTTGTGGTTTTTGTGAACGAGGAAGGGGGGAAGACGGGAAGCCGGGTCATGGCAGGGGAATTCCGCCTCGAGGAGCTGGAACTCGAGTCGGCCAGCGGCTTCACCATCGGGGAGGGAATTCGTCGCTTGGGTGGGGATCCCGAGCGGCTGGCCGAAGTCCGGGCGGCTCCGGGGAAGGTGGCCGGGTTCCTGGAGCTCCATGTGGAGCAGGGCGCCGTGTTGGAGAGGAGCGGGATCCAGATCGGGGTGGTGGAGGGAATCGTGGGGATACGTCGCTGGAATGCCGTCGTCCACGGTGCGGCGAACCACGCCGGAACCACTCCAATGGATCAGCGGCGGGACGCCCTCCTTGGCGCCGCTCGTCTGGTGGAGGCGGTGAATCGGGTGGTCAATTCCATTCAGGGGAGCCAGGTAGCCACGGTGGGGAGGATTCAGGCGAGTCCCGGGGCTCCGAATGTGATTCCGGGAGAGGTGACGCTGAGCATCGAGATCCGGGCTCTGGAGATGGACCGGATCCAGGAAGTCATGGTCGGGATCCGGCAGGAAGCCGACGCGATCGGGATCGAGAATGGGACCCCCATCGACCTGAACGACTTCTACCTCAGCGGTGCCGCTCCCACCGACGAGCGATTCAGGGGTTGGGTCGAGTCGGCGGCGGACGACCTTGGTCTGACCCACCGCCGAATGCCCAGCGGGGCCGGGCACGATGCCCAGGCCGTGGCCCACTTCGCCCCCATAGGGATGGTGTTCATCCCCAGCGTGGGGGGGCTCAGCCATCATCCGGACGAATACTCCCGCCCCGAGGATATCGAGGCGGGAGCCAATGTGCTTCTGGGTGCCCTATTGAAAGCGGACGCCGAACTGGATTGAGGCCGGCCCGGCCAGCGTCCCCGAGTCCTCAGTCCAGGATCACGTCCTGATAGGCGTACAGTCCGGGGGCGCCGCCGGTGTGGAGGAAGAGAACCTTCTCCCCCTTCTGGAAATACCCCTTCTGGATGAGGTCCAGTAAACCGGCGGCTGCCTTACCCGTGTAGACCGGATCCAGGAGGATCCCCTCCGTTCTGGCGAAGATCCTCACGGCCTCAGCCATCTCCTCGGTGGGGATGGAATATCCGGGACCCACGTAATCGTCGAAGATCTTGAGATCCCCTTCCCCGGGCTCCGGGGGAAGGCCCAGGAACTCCCGGGTTTTGATCGCCAGGCCACCGATGAGGCCTTCCTGCTCCGGCACCGGACGCCGGACGCTGATACCGGTCACGGGAATCTTGCTGCCCATGGCCCGCAAACCGACCAGCATGCCCGAGTGGGTGCCACCGCTCCCGCTGGCGCAAAGCAGGTGATCGAATTGGATGTTCTTGTCGAAGGCCTGGGCCAGAATCTCCTGGGCGCAGGAGACGTAGCCCAGGGCGCCGAGGGCATTTGAACCGCCCCCGGGGATGACATACCCTTTACGTCCCTCGGCAGCCAGCTCGTCGACCTCGGCCTGCATGGCCGCGTCCAGGTCGGTGCCCAGATCCACCACGGTGGTCTTCTCCACGCCGAGGAGACGGAAGAGAAAGTTGTTCCCGCTGGCGTCGTAGTCGTAGGAGTCCGGCACTCGCTGTTCCAGGACCAGCCGGCACTTCATCCCCTCTTTCACGGCCGCCGCCAGGGTGAGGCGGCAGTGGTTGGATTGGACCGCTCCGACGGTGATGAGGGTGTCGGCTCCCTGCTGGAGGGCGTCCGCCACCAGGAACTCCAACTTCCGGGTCTTGTTGCCCCCAGCCGTGAGACCGAGGAGGTCGTCTCGTTTGATGAAGATGTGGGGGCCGTCCATGAATTGGGTTAGGTGGGGAAGATGCTCGAGAGGGGTCCAACCCTCCGTATATCGGCGACGAGGAAAGCGAGCCAGGTCCATAACCGTTCTCTCAATCTTGAATTCACAGGAATACCCGGGAGGAGAATGGGGGGATCTCGGCCTGTTGGCCAGGGGTGGAAAATGCCAAGCCGGAAAATGTGAAAGAGCTGCCTCTGGCGTCCTTGTCTATCCTTGACCCGTCCGAATTATACTCCGAGATTGGTTGGGGTTGAAAATGGTTCTCAACTAAACGGTTTGCCTGATGCGCTCCAGGGGCTGGTTCGGAGGAAGAGGTTGGGGCGGCCGCGGACGTCGTCGGCGTCGCGGCCGAGGAGGGCGAGATGCGCCCCTGACCCTGGCCGATCTCCGGGAGGGCGAGTCGGGCGTTGTGGATTCCCTGGAACTCCCGGAGGATGTTGCCCTTCGCCTCATGGAGTTGGGGTTCATACCGGGAACCACCGTCGTGGCGGGTCGGGCGGCGCCTGGAGGAGATCCCCGGGTCTACAGGGTGGATGGCAGTGAGATAGCCCTTCGGCGGGAGACCACGATACACCTCCTTCTCCGGCTTCTGGAATGAGCCCTCCCGCTCCGGATGGAGCCACTCCGCAAACCCTCCCGGCCGCTGGGGTACCCGATGCACCAAGTGCCACCGTTGCCCTGGTAGGCCCCCCGAACTGTGGGAAATCCACGCTCTTCAACCGGCTCACCGGTCTGCGGCAGAAGACGGCCAATTTTCCAGGCGTCACCGTGGAACGGCACCATGGGACCGTGCGCCTTTCCAGCGGAAAAGAGCTGGAGCTTCTGGACCTCCCGGGCACCTACAGCCTGACTCCCCGCTCCGAGGACGAGCGGATCACCGACGATCTGCTCCGGGGAAGGATGCCCCACGTCTGCGTCCCGGATGCGATCCTCCTGGTCCTGGACTCGACCAACCTGGGGCGGCATCTGGTTCTGGCTGCTCCCATCTTGGCTCTGGAGAAGCCGATCCTGGTGGTTCTGAACATGGCCGATGAGCTCCGCCATCGGGGTGGGGACGTGGATGTGGAAGCCCTTTCGGAGCGCTTGGGGGCTCCGGTGGTGCTGGTGAGCGCCGCCAAGGGAGAGGGGATCGACGGCATCTCTCACTTTCTCGAGAGCACCTTCAAAGCGCCTGAACCGGTGGCGCTCCCTGTTCTTCAGAGTCCACCGGCCTGTCGCCAGTGGGCGGGGCAGGTAGCCGCCGAATCGGCCTACCGGCCTCCGGTGGCCCCGGTCTGGACCCGGCGTCTCGACTCGGTCTTCCTCCACGCCTGGTTGGGGCCCCTGGTCTTCCTGATGGTGGTGGTGGGGGTGTTCCAGACCATCTTCTACGCCGCCATTCCCTTCATGGACGGGGTGGAGGCCCTGGTGGCCTGGTCGGGGGGGGTGCTCCAGGCGAATCTTCCGGATTCGGCTCTGAAAGACCTGTTGGTGGAGGGAGTCTGGGGTGGGGTGGGATCGGTTCTGGTTTTTCTTCCCCAGATCCTCCTCCTTTTCCTCTTTATCGGGATTCTGGAAGACTCCGGATACCTGGCCCGGGCCGCCGTAATCGCCGACCGGACCATGGCCAAGGTGGGTCTGCAAGGGAAGTCGTTCATTCCCCTTCTGTCGGCCTACGCCTGCGCCGTACCGGCCATCATGGCCACCCGGACCATCGAGAACAAACGGGATCGGACCGCCACCATTCTCATTGCCCCATTCATGACCTGCGCGGCCCGCCTACCCATCTATATCCTGGTAATCGCCGCCTTCCTTCCCAGCGGTCCCCTTCTGGGGCCCTTCCTTGGAATCAGAGCGGCTGCACTCCTCGGGTTGTACCTCCTGGGGTTCCTCGCGGCGCTGATGACGGCCCTGATCCTCAAGTCCACGATATTGAAGAGCGACCCGAGTCCCTTCGTCATGGAGCTTCCCCCCTACCGGTGGCCCACCCTCAAATCTTTGGGACTCCGCCTTCTGGATCGCTCCAAGATCTTCCTGAGACGGGCTGGGACGGTGATTCTCGGCGTCGCCGTGATTCTTTGGATTATGGCCCACCTCCCTCTGGAAAACGGGCAGGCTCCGGAGATCGGGGAGAGCCTGGCCGGCACCTTGGGCAGGACCATCGAGCCCATCATCGAGCCCCTGGGCTTCGACTGGAAGATCGGAGTGGGCCTGGTGACCTCTTTGGCGGCTCGGGAAGTCATCGTGGGGACGCTGGGCACCCTCCACGGAATCGACGGGGACGAGAACTCGGTGGGCCTTCAAGAAGCGCTGCGACAGGATCTCACTATGGGAGGGGCTGTGGCGCTCCTGGTCTTCTTCGCTTTCGCCATGCAGTGCATGTCCACGGTGGCCATGGTCCGACGAGAAACCGGGGGGTGGACCTTCCCCATTCTCCAATTCGCCTACATGGGGGTGTTGGCCTATGTGGGGGCCTTTGTGGCCAACCATCTGGTGACCTGGTTG
>JAUXEE010000136.1 GCA_030618065.1 Gemmatimonadota bacterium | reverse complement strand
GAACGACCTTCAGCTCCAGGTGGTCCTGGAGCTCGTAAAGGACCTCGTCGGCCCGATCACCCACCTGCGCCATGGCCGACACCCCGTCTTCGTGGGCATTCCTGGCGTTCGATCCCGCCAGCTCGACCAGCCGGTGTTTTTTCCCCCTCTTCGGGACCAGCAGTCGGACCTTCCTCCCGGCCCGCTCGGACAGGACCTCCTCCAGGAGAGCTCTGTCCATGAAATCCACCGGCAGGAGTACTTCCCGTGGGAGGTCCAGGGAGCCTTCCTCACCTCGGCCCAGGTAGTAGCGGCTCACGAAGGCGGAGAGAAGAGTGGAGTCCTCCTCGGTGGATGCATTCGAGAAACGTTGGGTCTCCCTTCCCAGGAGGAGGCCCCGGCGAATCCGCAGAGCGACTCCTGTGGCCAGGTCACCGTCCCTCGCCAGGGCCAGGACGTCCTGGTCTCCCCCTTGGACTTTGTGAACCCTCTGCTCCCGGGCGATGGTTTCGAGGCCCCGGCCCACGTCCCTCAACCGGGCCGCTTCCTCGTAGCGGAGCGCCCGGGAAGCCTCCTCCATCCGCTCACGTACCTCGCCCCGAAGCGATTCCGTTTCCCCGTCCAGGATCCGGAGGATCTCTTGGATCATCCCACCGTAGGACTCCTGACTCTGAAGGCCGACGCAGGGGGCCAAACATCGGTCGATGTGGTAGTCCAGGCAGGGCCGATCAGGGGCTTCCCCGGGCAGGTCATATCGGCACGACCGTACCGAGTAGAGGCGCTTGATCACCTCCAAGGCCTGCCGAAGGGGTCCCACCGAGGTGAAGGGTCCGAAGTATCTGCTCCCGTCATTGCGGACATCCCGTGTGACAAACACCCGGGGAAACGCCTCCTGCGTGGTGACCTTGATGTAGGGGTACTTCTTATCATCCCTGAGTTGGATGTTGAACCTAGGGTGGTGTTCTTTGATGAGGTTGGCCTCGAGGATCAGAGCCTCCGCCTCGGATCCGACGACGATGGTGTCCAGAGACCCGATCCGGCGAACCAATTCCTGGGTCTTGATGGAGTGGGAGGCTTTGTCCCGGAAATAGCTTCGGATCCGGGGCCTGAGTGACTTTGCCTTCCCTACGTACAGGACCTCTCCGGAAGAGCCTCTGAAGAGGTAGACTCCCGGATTTGTGGGGAGTCTGCTCAAGACCCTGGAGGAGATCTGGCTGGTTGCTGCCATGGTGCCCTGGGGCTCAGTTGCCGGAGGGAGTCTTCCGCCGGAGGGGCATCCCGACCCCCAGGAGGGACGCCGTCCCCAGATAAGCTACCCCGAACGCCCCGGCGGTTCCGATGGCGGCCAACGGGTTGAGCCAGATGGAGGTGGTGCCCAGAAGGTCGGGTAGAAGTCCAGCTTCAGACGAGAAACCAAGGAGCCGCTTGGCGGTGAAACCCACTGCGACTGCCACCAGGCCCGCCAAGAAGAACCGGGCCAATCGGTTGGCCTCTGGCCCGTGAGGTCCCAGCCGCCGGGTGAGCTGCCGACGAAGCAGGCCATACTCCATCCATGCTCCCATGGCTGACCCGAAGGCCAATCCCGCGGCGCCCAGTCGAAGATCCCCGACGGCCAGGCGGTCCATGGGGAACATCAGGGTGGCCCCCAGGGCGATGGAAAGAATGACCCGCCCTGTGGCGATGACTGCCGGGGTCCGGGTGTCACGAAGGGCGTAGTAGGCCGATGAAAGGGCCCGGCTCGAGGCGGAGGCCGGAAGGCCCAGGGCATAAGCCGCCAGAATCACATACGTGGCGCTGGTGTCGTTTGCCCCGAATTCACCTCGTTGAAAGAGGGCGGCGATGAAGACTTCTCCCAGGACCAGGTACGCCAGGGCAGACGGAATCAGGAGGAAGGCGAGGCGCTCCAGTGCCCCTCGGACCCGCGGGACAAGGACCCCCTCGATCTCTCCCCGTCTGCGAGAGAGCTCCGGAAGCTCCGAGGCGGCGATGGCCATGCCGAACATGGAAATCGGGAGCATGTATAGAGTTTGGGCGTACCCCAGCATGGCCGGTGCTCCGACCACGAGAATGTGTGCCAGGATCATATCGATCCAGCCGCTGACATTCACCACTCCCCGGGAAGCCACCACGGGGAGGAAGTTACGGATGGCTTCCCGGACCCCAGCTACACGCCGGCCCAGAGAAAGCCTGAAGTGGGAGAGGAGGGGCAGCACCCAGGGCGTCTGTACCAGGAGCTGGAGAACGCCACCGGCCAGTGCCCCCCAGGCCATGGCTACGGCCAGATCCGCGTCCCGGCCCATGCGGTTCCAGCCCAGATAGCCTCCAACCCCCACCATGGTCGCGATCAGGGCGAGGTTCCAGGCTACGGGCGCCACGTAGGAGACGAAGAACCGCCGATGACTGTTCAGGATCCCCAGTGCCCAAGCCGAGATCACCAGGACGGCGGTCATGGGAAAGAGGATCCGTACGATGGTGATGGCCAGCTCCTGCATCCATGGGTCCCACTTCCAGTAGATGACCGGGATCAACATGGGGGCCAGCAGGATGCCCAGGAGGGCCAGGCCGAAGGCTACTACGGTGAGGATCCCCAGGGTCGCGCCGGCAAACCGGCCCGCCTCCTCTTCCCTTCCCTCCTCCAGAAACTCGGCGTAGACGGGAATGAGGGAAGCGCTGAGTGTTCCTTCGCCCAGGAGGTTCTGGATGACGTTGGGCGTGCGGAGGGCCACCCGCCACACGTCGGCCACGGCCGAGACCCCGAAGTAGTAGGCGAAGGCCAGCTCCCTGAGCAATCCGGAGATCTTGCTCAAGAAAATGCCCGCGCCAACCCAGATGGCTGCGCGGGCGTCCCGGCCGTCTTTCCTTCCGGCGTCAGCTCTCTTGGTCACCGGGTGGCAGCGCTCCCGCCCCTCCAGGGCGTTCCTCAAGGAGTTGGTGCAGGAATTGGCTTTCTTCCTCCAATCTGCCCAACTCCTGCGACAGGCGGTCCACTTCCCCTTCCAGGTACCCCAGTCTCTCCCCTACCGAATCGTCGGGGTGTTCCAGGCTCCTCCGTTCCAGACGCGAGGCCAGAGCCCGCCCTACCTGGGAGTCCAGGACGATGGCGAGGATCGGAATCAAGAGAGCCAGGAGAAGGATTATTGGCCAGAACATGCCGCCAAGTTACTCAGAATGGTTGCCAAGAGCCACATCGAACTCATGTAGAAGGCTCGAAATCAGTTCGGGACCGTACCGGGTGAGGTAGTAGAACGCGTTGAGACTTCGCTCCTGAGGCTTCCCAAAGGGGAAGAGATGACGCTGTGCCTTTTCCATCTGCTCCAGAGCGATCTCGTTTTCTCGCTTCAGAGCCTGCAGGATCTTTCGTTCGGCCTCATCGAAGGCGGCGAACGCTGCATTCCGGGCATGGGTGACCGGGCCCTTGAGGGTGGCGTCGATCTCCTGCACCGCTTTGCTCAGTGCCCCGGCACCTTTCCCGAGAGCGCCTCTGATTTCGCCCAAAGCTCGCCTTACCTCGGAAGGCACCTCCTCCAGGGCGATCTCGGAAGCCAGCTCATGGTGGGGTCGAGCGAGGGACTCGGGGGAGCGATGAAATTTAGCCAGGACCTTCCCGATCTTCCCTTCGACAAGGGTAGCCGAGTGTCTGGGGTACACGATGGGCATGCTGAGCCCGTGGGCTTGGAACAGCTCTTTCAACTGCCCGAAATACGCCAGCTCCCCGGGACCCGCCACATAGCTCAGGGTGGGGAATAGGCTACTCTCCACAATGGGCCGAAGAAGGACATTCGGGCTGAGAAGGGTGGGGTCTTCGAGGGCCATGGAACGAAGATCCTCCAGCCCCATCCGGGTCCCTGCCCGATTCAATCGAACCCCATCCCCGTCACGGTATAGGCGATCCCTTCCTTCCACCCCTTCCAGAAAGAGATTCACCCCGTCTTTCAGGATGGGAACCTGGACGTGGTATCCCTCCAGCTCCAGATGGGAGGAAACCCGGGATAAGATGAGCTCGTGCTCCGCTGCCGCATCCAACTCCCGGAAGAGGATGGGCAGAGAAGCGGCCTTCAGCTCTGGGTTGGCCGAGTCGACGAACACGATGGGAAGGTCCTTGAGTAGCTCTGCCAATACCGCGTGGAAGCCTTGAGGTAGGGTTTTTCCCGGGGCATAGGCGTTTCGAAGGAGATCGAAAAGGGGCGGGCTGAAGTCGGTCTCCGGGAGGGCTTGAAGGAAGGACTCCACCGTTTCCGACAGGCCTTCATGGAGGGGAATCCGGTGAAGGGGCCGGTTTGGGGGACCTTCCTGGGGAGGGATACGAAGGGTCCGGATTTCGTTTTGGACGTCCAGGAGGTGTGTGTGATCCGCCTCTTCCCAGTCGTGGTCCTCCGATGCGATCCAGAAGAGGGCGAGAACGGGTCGCTCCAGGAGTGACTCCAATGCCTGGGAAAGCCGAATCGCGGTGAGGGCCTTATAGAGGCTGTAGAGGGGGCCGGTGAAAAGGCCAGGTTGTTGGCCGGTTGTGACAAAGTACCCGCCCTCCTCCACAAAACGTTTCAACCGGTCTCCCCCCGGCCCTGAGGAAGATTGGATCATGGAGACGGCCCGAGCCCGGGCGTCCCAGTGGAATCTCTGGTCCACCTCCCGGGCTTGGTCCCGATAACACGCCGGGTCCCGGAAGCTCCTTCCATAGAAGTTGCAAACGTGGGTTTCCTCCCGGAGATAATCCTGGACCAAGGGGGTGCCCCCTGGTGTTCCGGCTAAGATTCGGAGTTCCGGCGATCGCTTCTTTTCCATTACTTGGACAGGCTCCTAGGGTCCCTTGTGGTAGGGCTCGTTCCGGACGATCGTTCCTGCTCGGTATAGCTGTTCCACCAGGAGAAGTCGGGCGATCTCGTGGGGAAGTGTCATGGGGGAAAGGGAGAGTTTCAGGGTGGAACGCTCCAGAATCCCTCCGCCCAGGCCGAAGGCGCCGCCGATGACGAAGGTCACTTCCTGAACAGACCGAAGCGCCCGTTCGGCCATGAAATGAGCCAGATCCCTGGACCCGAGAGCCCTTCCTCCCCGTGTAAGGGCCACCACTTCCCCTCCTCCTTTGGGCAATCGGGCCAGAAGGCGGTCTTCCTCCGCCTTTCTGACCTTCTCCTCGTCGATCTTCCGTCCCTTCCCTATTCCGGCTCCGACTTCGGAGACATGAAAGCGCCAGTACCGACCGATCCGCTCCTCATACTCGGCGATGGCCGGCTGAAGAGACCCTCTCGCGGCTCCCACACACAGAAGGCCGACCTTCATCCCGTATCGCGCCGGATTCGAAGGACTCCTTTGACGTGCCTCCAGAGCCGCTCCTCTCCCTCCATGAACTCCACTTTCAAGTGGAGGACTCGGAGGCCGGGAAGCTCTCCCCTGAAGGCATGGAGTTTCACGGCATCTTTCTCGGTGGTGACCAAGGTCCTTCCCCTGAGTCGGCCCTGGATCTCTACGACATCGGCCCACGTGTAAACGTGGTGGTCCGGGAAGGAGAGGAGTTCACCCCTCCCACCGGTTTCGTCTTCGAGAATCCGGGAGAAACCGCCAGGGTCCCCGATTCCGCACACGGCCAGGTACTCTCCCTCTGGGCCCGCCGCTGGCTCTCCTTCCAGATCGGTCCACCCTCGAGGGACGAAGGACACCCTCACAGCGGGTTCCCGAAGGAAAGGCTCCAGGCGCATTTCCATTTCCAAGGTGGAGTCGGTTCGCCCCTTCTGAGTAAGGACCACCACCCCGGCCCTGGAAAGGGCCGGTAGAGCCTCCCTGAAGGGCCCCCTTGGAAGGAGGCGAACCATCCGGGGAGTACTCGAGGCCACCAACACGATGTCCAGATCCCGGGCCAACCGCCGGTGCTGGAAGCCGTCATCGAGCACAACGACGGAGGCGCCCTTCTTCGCGGCTTTCCATGCACCGTAGGCTCGATCCTCCTGGGCTATGACGAGGCAATCCGGATTCCATCGCCGATGGAGAATCATCTCGTCCTGGCCATATCCGTGGGCAACCAGGGCCGGTTTCTCCCCCCTCGCCCTCAACTCCTGGACGAGCCAAGCGGAGAAGGGCGTCTTCCCGCTTCCTCCGACGGTGAGATTCCCGACAGAGATGACGGGGATGGGAGCACGTTGGAGGGGGATGACTCCCTGATCATACATACGGTTCCGAAGTCCGGACCCGGTTTTGAACCCAAACTCCAGGGG
>JAUXEE010000332.1 GCA_030618065.1 Gemmatimonadota bacterium | reverse complement strand
GGCGTGGCCCGGATGCACCCGGTCGTCCCTGGTGGTGGTGAAGATGAAGGGCCGGGGATAGTCCACGTCCTCCCTGACATTCTGGTAGGGGGAATACCTGCTGATGTATGCCCACTCCTCGGGGATGTCGGGATCGCCATATTCGGCCATCCAGCTCGCTCCGGCCAGGAGCGTGTGATAGCGCTTCATGTCCAGAAGCGGGACCTGCGCCACAACCGCGTTGAACAGGTCGGGTCGCTGGGTCAGCGCCACCCCCACCAGCAACCCGCCGTTGCTTCCCCCCATGATTCCCAGGTGCTCGGGAGAGGTGATCCCTGCGGCCACAAGGTCCTCGCCAACGGCGATAAAGTCGTCATAGGCCCTCTGGCGGTTCTCCTTCAGTGCGGCCTTCCACCAAGAGGGCCCGAACTCCCCACCCCCGCGGATGTTGGCCAGAACGTACACACCGCCACCCTCGACCCATCCCTTCCCAAAGGGTCCCAGGTATGACGGGGTAGAGGAAATCTGGAAGCCACCATAGGCGGTCAGGAGGGTGGGGTTGGTCCCGTCCATAGGGGCGTTCCCTGCCCGGACCACGAAGTAGGGGATCCGGGTTCCGTCCTGGGAGGTGGCATGGTGCTGTTCCACCACCAGTCCCTCGGCGGAAAACTGGTGGGGCAGGCTCCGCACCTCCCGTACCGTCCCGTTTTCCTCGGCCAGGAAGAGGGTGGTGGGCTTCGTGAAGGAGTTGTAGGTGAAGAAGAACCGATTGTGGTGCACCGACGATGAGCTGATGCCTACCGAGCCCATGGGGGGCGTCTCGATCCCCTCACTGGCCCAGCGGCCCCCCTCCCGCCAGTAGCGGATAAGTTCACCCTGAACCTCGGTGAGCTGATTCACCAGAAGGTAGTCCTTGGTGGCAGAGATGCCATTGATGGTGGACCGCTCGTCCGGGGCCACCACCAGCTCGACGTTCCGTTCGCCGGCCAGGTAGTCGTCGAGGTTTGCGCTTACCACCGAGCCTTCGATGAAGGTCTCGCCGCCTACGGTCCAGTCGGACACGAGCTGGAGGACCAGTTGATCTCCAACCAAGTTCATCTTCGCGTCGGAGGGGACATCCACCGTCACCAGCTCACCATTCTCCAGGAATTGATATTCGGTCTCGAAAATGGTGATCATGCGCGCAACGACAGTGATTGGTCCGTCCGAGGTCTCCTGGGTCGCCACGAACACGCCCATGTCGTTCTCAGCCCCCTCGGCGATAATGGTGGCATCCTCCAGGGACGTGCCCCGATCCCAGCGGCGGGCCGCCCGGGAGTAACCGGAGGTGGTCACGTACTCCTCGTTCAGGGCGTGGCTCACCAGGATGGTGTTCTCGTCCACCCAGGCGGTGGAGTTTTTCGAAACCGGAACCAGGAAGCCATCCTCCACGAAATCCCTGGCGTCCAGGTCGAATTCCCGGACCTCCAACGCGTCGGAGCCGCCCGGCGAGAGTGAAACCAGGCAGAGCCGCCCTTCGGGGAGGAGGCAATTCATTCCCCGGAACGCCCAGGGAGTGCCCTCTTCGGCCACCAGTGCATCCATGTCCAGGACGACCTCCCAATCAGGGTCGCCGCTCAGGTAGGATTCCCACGTGGTGCGCCGATAGACGCCCCTGGGATTGTCCCCATCCGTCCAGAAGTTGTAGAGCATGTCCCCGTGGATGGTCGGGTACGCGATCCGATCCGTGGAGGTGAAGATCGCCAGGGTGTTGTCGTACAGTCGCTGGTACGCGGGAAAGGCCCTGAGCTCCGTTCGCGTCAGATCGTTCTGGGCCAGAACCCATTCCATGGCTCGTTCCCCCTCTACGTTCTCCAGCCAGAGGAAGGGATCCTCGCTCTCCTGGACAGGGGGGGATGTGCAAGCAACAGGAAAGAGGAGCGCAGCGGCAGCGAAAAGGACAGACAGACGCCCGGAGACAGTCGTGATCCCGAAAGGAGAGAGGGTCGGAATGCGCATATAGACCTCCTGAGGAGTAGGGTATGCAGCCCGGGGAAAATAGGCCGGGACCGGCCATTTCGCAGTGAGGGTGAGGGACACCCTTTCAACGCTGCCCACCTTCTGGCTTGAGAGTGCAACTTTTCACCCTCGGTGCCGGAGTCCTGACCGGAGTGCTCACCGGGATCATACCGGCACTGCTGGCCTCAGGCGGGAACGCTGCTCTCACCCTCCGGGGCGGAAGCGTCCCATTCCGGTATCGCGGCGCCCAGCCAACCAAGTGATCCTCCAGGCGTCGGGGGCTCCCCGTCAAAGCGTCCCCCTTGAGTAAGGATCTTTGCCTTACTATTGTAAGGAGATGAGCAAGGTGACGAGCAAACGACAGGTGTCTATCCCCAAGGATGTCGCCGACCGATACGGTATCGGGCCGGGCGACGAAATCCTATGGATTCCCGCAGGCGATGAGATTCGAGACGTCGTCCCAGGCGGTACCGCTGAGGAGCTTACCACGGAAGAGCGGCTTCGCCTTTTCGATTGGGCCACGGAGCGGATTCAGCGAGACGAGTCCGGAACACTCGACCCTTCGGCACAATCCCCGCGTGGTTGGACTCGGGATGAGCTATATGACCGCAGTCGCCCTGATTGACACGAATGTCCTCGTCTACCGATTCGATGAGCGCTTTCCCGAGAAGCGGGCTGTAGCCACTGATCTGCTCCGAAACGGGATTCGCGACGACTCGATTCGACTTCCCCACCAAGCGGTTATCGAATTCGTAGCAGCGGTCACGCGGGTCGGGTCGGGTGGAGATTCCATTCTCCCCGCCGTCCGTGCCCTCGTTGAAGCAGAAGACCTCCTGCGGC
>JAUXEE010000021.1 GCA_030618065.1 Gemmatimonadota bacterium | reverse complement strand
GGTACCAGGATCTGGGTGCAAAACAGAAGCTGTTGGTCGATGAAATCGCCGAAGCTGTCTTGGCCGCCGATCCTAGCACCGTCAAAATCAACTACTCCATAAACAAAAAGCCGGCCCAACCGCAGAACTTCCTGGTCGGGAGTCGGTTCGAGTTCAACAAGAGCTGGGAAGCCCGGGTGGAGGCCGGATTCATTGGTCGGGAGCAACTGTTGGCGAGTGTGGTGTACCGGTGGGCCTGGTGAGCATGGCCTGGCTTTTGAGTTTATGCGAGCCACCGAAGAAGCGCAGAGCCACCGGATCCCCGCCCGGGACGCTTTGAGAGTGTGACGATGCCTAGAAATGCCTCGAGTGTAGCCACCACCCTTCTTTTTCTGCTGATATCACCCTTTGGGGCCGTCGCCCAGGAGGGGGAGACGGGTGTGCAGGAGCAACTCTGGCTCGACTACAATCCCAGATGGACCGGCGAATCGGGTCGCGAGATTCTCGGTGAAATCGGATTTCAAACATCACTCGACTCCAACGACTGGCTGAAATTCGTGGTGCGTCCCGCCGTTCAGGGCCCGGTGGGGCCCTTCCGTCTGGTCGGCGGACTCGGGACCCTCTACCGGCGTGACAGGGAAGGCGCCGACCAGCTCGAACTACAACCGTTCCAGGGCATCGCCGCCACCTGGCCCAAAGGGCGGAGGCTGCGCCTCCAGCACTACGTGCGCCTCGAGGAACGGTTCATATGGGAAACCGCCGATTGGACGGATGACATATCCCTACGGGCTCGGTATCGACTCCAGACCGACTACAGCTTCGCAGGCTTCGCCTCCGGATCTGACTTGCGCGTCCTGTTTCATATCGAAGGCTTCTACACCCTCGCCGGCAAAGGCGGTACGGCCGACGAGAAGCTCAGGATCGGCTTCGGCGTTGGACGCAACTTAGGCTCCAAGCTGCGCCTGAGGGCTGATTTCACCTGGGAGAAGCTCGGGTTCGACTTGAAGGTCCCAAGCGACCGGATCTATATCCGGTTGCGCATCTTCCAGGGGTTGTTGCGGAGATTGCTGGTTCACGATGGGTAGGCCCATCGGTTCGTACTCCGCATCGGCGCTGGCCGGCCTCGTCCTCTGCCATTCCCTGGTACTCCCGGGTTGCGGGGGAGGAGAGCCCGGGGGGCAGGAGGCCTCGGTGCCCGCCCTGGTGGACGACCCCGCACTGATCTCACAGGGAATACCCGGTTTGGATCGACTCCAGGCACCGTGGTTCGGGGACCTGGATGGTATGGTGGAGCGGAGGATCATCAGAGCCGCCGTCGTTCACAGCAAAACCCTGTTTTTCTTGGATGGCGCTCGGCCCCGGGGGCTCACTTTCGACGCCCTCACCCTCTTCGAGAAATCCCTGAATGATCAGCTGGAGACCGGGCACCTCAAAGTCCACGTGATCCTGATTCCCATGACAAGGGACCAACTCCTCCCCGCTCTGTCGGAAGGAAAGGTGGATCTGGCTGCGGCAAACCTCACCATCACCCCGGAGCGTTTGGATCTTGTGGACTTCGGTGCCCCCCTTCTTCGGAACGTCTCCGAGGTTGTGGTGACGAGCTCGGACGCACCGGGTTTGGAGAGGCTGGCCGACCTGGCGGGCATGGAGATCCACGTCCGGCCCTCGTCCAGCTTCTACCAGACTCTCCTGCAAGTGAACCAAGACCTTCGCGGGGATGGACTGGATCCGATCCGAATTCAGGAGGCGAACGAGCTCCTGGAATCGGAGGACCTCGTGGAGCTGGTGAATGCCGGAGTGATTCCGGCCACTGTCGTGGACCGGCACGTCGCGGACTTCTGGGCTCAGGTCTTCCCGGAGGTCCGGGTCCACACGGAGGTTCCCTTGAAGGAAGGTGGCGGGGTGGCGTGGGCCATCCGGAGGGATAGCCCACAGCTGAAAAACGCGTTGGACGAGTTCGCGGCCGAGCACCGGCAGGGCACACTCCTTGGAAACATCACCCTTCGTCGGCACCTGGCGGACGTCGATTATGTGGCCAACCCCACCCAGGGTGAAGCCCAGCGCCGGTACAATTCCGCCCTACCTGTCTTTCAGGAGTATGCCAGGGAATACGGTTTCGACCCTCTGATGCTGTTGGCCATGGCCTTCCAGGAATCCGGGTTGGACCAGAGCATGATCAGTCATGTGGGAGCTGTGGGCATCATGCAGCTCATGCCCACCACCGCCGCCGACCCCAACGTGGGAATCCCCGACATCTCCACGATGGAGAACAACGTCCACGCAGGGACCAAGTACCTGCGTTTCCTCCTGGACCGGTACTTCTCCGACGAGCCCCTGGACGAGCTGAACGAGCACTTCTTCGCCTTCGTAGCCTACAACGCCGGTCCGGCCCGTGTGGCCCGGCTCCGGGCCGAAGCGTCGGAACTGGGACTGGATCCCAATCTGTGGTTCAGGAATGTGGAGCACGTGGCTGCCCGGAGAATCGGGCGGGAAACGGTTCAGTACGTGAGCAACATCTACAAGTACTACCTCACGTACAAACGGTTTGAGCAGCTCGAAAGAGAGTAAGGGCCGGCAGCTCTCCGCCGCCGGCTCTGCCCGGAGCCCTTCGACAAAAGGGTGAGGCTCTACTTCTTGGCCCAGATTCCCAGCCTAAGGGGCTTGTCCAAAGTGTAGGTGAATTCCCGGTCCCCCGTCTTCGGCCGGTTATCCCGGGTCCGAGGGTAATCCACTCCCATCCTGCTTTCGACACTGAGGAACTGGCCTTCCTCGAGCCCCGCCAGGACCCCATTGACCTTCTGTTTCAGGCTGTTCAGCATGGCCTTTTCGGCCGCCTCCTGGACCCCGTCCGAAGCCTCTGCGATGATCTCCTCTTCTCGGACCATCTCGTAGTCCATCAGGAACTCTTCGGCATCCCAATTCGACCCCATACGCAACCGCTCCCCTCGCATCCTGTGCTCCGACCTACCAGCCTCGGACCCGAATGCTGGGAGACGTGTACTACTGCGTCCGAGTTCAGTCTTCATCCGAAAAGGCCCATTTCCTCTTTTCCATGTAGGCGAAAACCAATGGTGATTCTCTCACGGGGTCGTCCTGCAAAGCTGCTGGCGATCTTCGGTGCGCTTGCCCTCTCATCGTGTGCCCCTCGACAAACCATCGTCCCGCCCCTGACTCCGACCCCCTCCGATTCTCGGCAGATTGGGCAGTTCGTCTGGTACGACCTCCTTACCAACGACCCTGAGGGTGCGAAGCGTTTCTACGGCGGCCTCTTCGGCTGGACCTTTGACGACGGTGGAGAGGAGTCCCCGGTGTTCACGACGATCCTCCACAACGGACGACCCATCGGGGGAATCGCCGACACCCGAGAGATGCGAATGGAGGTCAATACCTCCCAGTGGGTCAGCAACCTCTCCGTACCGGACGTTGACCTGGCAGTGGAAGAGGTTCTTCGCCTCGGTGGCACACTGGATGGCGGCCCACAGGACCTGCCCCACCGTGGCCGAATAGCCATTGTGAGGGACAACCAGAACGCGCTCCTGGCCCTGGTGAACTCCCCCACCGGAAACCCGCCTCTGGAGCGAACGGAAGTGGGGGGATGGTTGTGGACGGAGCTCTGGACCCGGGATCCAGAAGCTTCCCTGGAGTTCTACCGAGCGTTGATAGGATACGAGGCCGTCGAATATGAAGCCCGGAACCCAGGGGACTATTACCTTCTCGAGCGGGACGGCCTCACACTGGCTGGTGTTCTGGCCTATGGTTTAGAGGTGGTGGAGCCCAACTGGCTCCCCTACGTCCTGGTGGAGGATCCCGCGCCGCTGGTGGCCCGGGTGGAGGAGTTGGGTGGACGAGTCATCTTCGCCCCTGATCCCGAAATCCGTGGCGGAGACGTCGCTGTCATCGCCGACCCCTCAGGGGCGGCCGTCACTATTCAGAAATGGCCGCCAGAGGGGCTAGACCGATGACGAACACGAACCGAACCGCAAAGAGGATCCTGAAGGCACTGGCTTTCGTGGCAATCGCCCTCCCTGCCGTGGCATGTGGGCCTGGTACGACGGTCTACGTCGGAGTAGCAGCTCCCGGGCCTTGGGTGGGGTATCCACCTGGGGGAGTCTACGGTGGGTATCCGGGAGTCTACGGGAGGCCCTGGTACTCGCCGGATGCGGAAGCTCCTCAGAAGCGGGACGCTGCAGCCAAGCCTGAGGCGGAGAAAAAGACGGAAGCAGAAACCGAAGGTGGCAAGTAGGACCGCCACTACCTACGACCCCGTCTCCTCTACTGTCCACCCACCTCCCAGGGCCCTGTACAGCTGGACGATGGCGGAGTGGTGGAGCTGGAGTGCTTCCGACACCATGAGCTGGGAGCCGAACTGGGCCCGTTGGAGGTCCAGGACCTCGGAGTAGCTGATGAGACCTCCATCGAAGAGGGCCTCCGCCGCATCTAATCCTTCCCGGGCGGCCTGGAGTTGGCGAAGCCTGGCCTCGTGCTCGAGTCGATACGTCTCCACCGCGACCAGTGCATCCTCCACTTCGCGGAAAGCATTCAGAACCACCTGCTCATATTGGTTAAGGAGCTGCTCGGCCTTTGCTCTTTCCACCTCCACCCGGGCCTTGCTCTTTCCGGCATTGAAGATGGGCCCGAGAATGTTGGCCCCCAGGTTCAGGAAAGAATTGGTGGAGACCAACTCTCCCAGGCTCGTTGTCTTGATTCCGAACGAGGTCGTGAGCGAGATAGAGGGAAAACGAGCCGCATCAGCCACACCGATAAGGGCGGTCTGGGCATGAAGAGCCCGTTCAACCCCCAGCACGTCTGGGCGCCGTTGGAGCAACTCGGAGGGGAGCCCCGGCGGGACCTCGGGAGGGAATCCCAACTCTGAAAGGGACTCCCCGCGAGCCACTTCTCCGGGGAGGCGGCCGACGAGCAGACTCAGAACATTTTCGGTTTGCGCCCGGGCGCGGACCAACTTCTGGATGACGGCTTCACCGTCGGCGAGCTCCACCCTGGCCTGGTTGACCGCCACGGTGGGAACCAGGCCACCAGCCGCTCGCGTCTCCAGGAGATCCAGAGATTCCGAAAATGCCTCTACGTTCGCCTCGGCCAACGCCAAGCGAGCGTCCAGGTCCCGGAGAACCAGATACGCCCCGGCGATATCGGCTACAAGGGTAATCGTGACCGTTCGGTAAGCTTCCTCTGTGGCAAGGAGGCCCTGAATGGCCGCCTCGTTGGACCGTGCGATCTTTCCCCACAGATCGACCTCGTACCCGGCTGAAGCTGCCAGCTTGAAGTTGTCGAAGTTGCTTACCGAGTCGGCCTGGCCGGTTCTCTGGTAAAACCCCACCCCGAGACCGGTGACGCTCGGGTAGAGATCGGATCGAACCATACCCAGGCTCGCTCGGGACTCGGCAATCCGAGCCGCGGCTTCCCGGAGGCCTCGATTGTTCTCGAGTCCGGTCTCGATGAGGCTCTGGAGGGCCGGGTCCTGATACAGGTCCCACCAGGGGACATTGGCCACGGACTCGCCGGCGGGAACCGCTCCCCTATAGTCGGCCGGGGACGGTGTCACAGGGGGTTCGAAGTCCGGCCCCCTTTTGCATGCCGTGGCAAGTGCCACAGTCATCAGCAAGGCCAGTATGGCACGATGGGGAGGGAAAGAGCTCCACTTCAGGAAGATGCCGTCCATTACGGGGCCAACCTCCTCCCCCGAGTAAGTCGTTCCAGTAGACCGAAGGCGAGTACGACGTAGACAACCGCGCCCATGATGAGTCCGAGGCGGATCAGCAGTTCTACTCCCGCCGCAGCCTCACCAGTGATAACCGGTCCAAGAATTAGAAAGACGGTGGTGATGCCCGCACCCAAAAGCTTCCCCAGTGGCCGTTCGGAGAAGATGTGACCGCCCATCCAAAGTCCCCCAAGGAAGACCAGGAGAAGGAAGAAGGTGAACGACGGCACCCACACGAGAAGTCTGTAGATCCCTACGGCGATGAGCCCGCCAACCAGGTTTGCCAGAATCAGGCCCTTCCCCACTTTCAGGTGTTTCCCGAACTCGGGCTCCAGAGCCAGGAGGGTTGCCATAATGAGGGCCACCATGAACTCGACGAGGGAAAAAAGCTGGAATCCCGCCGCCAGAGGGAAAATCACGACGAGGCTTCGGAGGGCCAGGGCGGAGCGGACCTGGGGTGAACGTGGGACCTGGGATCCCTCCCCGGTTGCCTCCGAGGATTCTCCGGCGGCGACTCTCGAACCCTCTACAACCCTGAGATCCGGGAAGATGGCGGCGGTGATGTAATGCATCGCGATGCCCACCGCCGTGGCGAAGATCAACCCCTCGGTCACCCACGTCGCCAGAGTTATGGAAACGGTGCCGGCAAGGGGCACGAGGAGGACTCCAAGCATCAAGAGCACCACCAGGATGGGATTGGCCCCCCCGGCTTTCACATAAAACAGAAGGAAGAGGATGAGCCCGGTGAGTAGGAGGTGAACCGCGGGAAACTCCAACGTCGGAACCAGCAACTCCCTGCTCAGGATCATGGACACGGAGAGGATCACCAAAAACCCGACCCCGGCCTTGACGGGAAGGACTCTTGGGAGTGTCAGGAGCTTGGCCGTGATGACCGGGGTGAGAAAGGCCAGAGGCCAGGCCAAACCGAAGGCGATCCCCGCCGACAGGGCCATGCCAAATGCGAGGCGGAAGATCTGAGCCTGGCGGCGAGCCGCCAGGGGGTCCGTCAGGATCGGAGTCTCTACCGTGGCCGCCTCAGCGGACATACGAAAGGAGGCTGAGGGTCCGCATCACGAGGCGGCCAATGGGGTTCAGGAGGGCCCGTTCCCGGGTGAACACCATGACATTGGCCTGGGCTCCGACTCTGAGCTCCTCCCCGGGGACATCGTCCCCCAGGTCGATGATGACCGGGAACTGCTGGGGTTGCCTCAGCCACCCAGTGGTCGGGGACACATTAGGGAGCTCCCCCCTGGAAGACACGCCCCCGGAGCTCACACCCAGGCCGACACTCCTGAGCGTTCCGTGTAAGATCCTACCCGGGACCGCGTCCAGGAGGATCCACACCGCATCGCCAGGCTCGAGATTCTCCAGGTTGTTTTCCCGCATGTCGGCCCGAATCCAAACCCCGGAGGTGGACACGAAGGTCATGAGCGGTTGGCCGGCCGCCGCAAAGTGGCCCACGTCCAGCTCGAGACTCTCGATGGCCCCTCGGGCTGGGGCTCGAAGGACGGTCCTGGCCAGGTTCAGCTCGGCCTGTTCCAACCCGGCCATGGCCGACCGGATAGCAGGGTTTCCTTCTCCTTGCACCCCCAGCTGGGCCCTGGCCCCCTGTAGCTCCGCTTTCGCCGAGGCCACCTGGGCTTCCGCCTGGGTGAAAGCGGATTCGGCACGGTCCAGGTCGGCCTTTGCCAGAGCATTCGGGTTGCGTTCACTGATCCCCAGGACCCGGTCCCTCTCCAGGCGGGCGATGCTCTCCTGGGCCCGGGCGGCGGCCAAGCGTGCCGCCGCCGCCGCGACGCCGGCGTCGGCCACACCGAGCTGCTGGATGGTGTTGTCCAGGGTGGCCCGGGCAGCCCGGACGGCGATCTGGTACTGGGACGTATCGATCCTCACCAGTACGCGCCCCGGTTCCACCACCTCATGGAGTTCTACCTCGATGCCGGTGAGGTAGCCCGACACCTGGGGAGTCACCGAAACCGTGTATCCGCTCACCCTCGCCTGATCGGAGTACGGCATGATCCGGTCGGCCCGGAGGTAGACCAGGAACAACACGACACAAAGGGCGAGGACCACCAATGTCGCCAGGCGCACCGGATCCCTCCCGGGCTCGCTCTCCGACGGTTGGGCTTCCCCTTGAGTGGTTTCACCCGCCACCTCTTCCGACGCGGGAGGAGCTGTCGGCCCCTCCTCCCGTTCCGGCCCGTTCTGGCCGGCCGGCTCGGTCATGTCCCTGTTGGCTCCCCTGCGAGGTCCTCGGGGGATTCAACCCCGCCCACCCAGAGCTGGAAGGTCTTGTAGCCGATCCCGAGAACGATGGCCCCGATGAACAACCCCATCATCCCCATGGTGATCATACCTCCGATGGCACCCAGGAGAATGACGGCGGTGGGAACCGGAACACCCCGGCCCAGGAACATGGCCTTGAGGGGCATGTCGGAGAGACTGGCGAGGATGGCGAACACCGCGAACCCGATGGCCAACGGGACGCTCAGGTTTGCGAAGGCCCAGATCATGGGAAGGATCATGACGAGGAGCATGGGGATTTGCACCACCGCGAATACGAAGGCCACAATCGTCAGGAGTCCCGCCGCAGGCACGCCGGCGACGAACATGCCGGCTCCCACGATGGCCGTTTGTACCAGGGCCACGCCCAGGACCCCAAGGGCCACGCTGATGATGGTGGCGCCGGCCATCCCCACGAAGTCCTCAACCCCTTTTCCTTCGATCCTTTCCCCGATGGCTCGCAGGGTTCGAGTCGCCGGTTCGGCATAGGTCAGCAGGACGGAGGCGATGATCAACGCCACCAGGGTTTGGAGCACCATCCCGCCTAGGCCGGCCAGGAGCCGAAGGGTCCATCCTCCGAACGCGCGGAGCTGAGGCTCGAACTGGACCATGGCCTGCTGTACGTCGCCCGATGCCAGGGTCCAGGCCTCGTACACCCGCTCACCGACGAGAGGGAGATTCTCGATGTTCTCCGGCGGGGGCGGGGCCTCCAGGGTTCCGGCTTCCATGGACGCCCGGAGGGATTGCATGGTCCCCACCAGAGAGCCTCCAATGAACCAGGAGGGCACCACCACCAGGAGGATGGCCACCAGGGAGAAGATCGTGGCTGCCAAGCCTCGCTTCCCTCCTGCCATGCCGACCAGCTTCTTGAACGGCGCCTGGAGGGCCACCGCGAGGATCACCGCCCAGGTGAGGATGATCATGAAGGGCTTCATAATCAGAAAACAGGCGAGGATCAGGCCAGTGGCCAGAGCAAGGTGCAGGGCAACGACTACCGAAAGCCTTCTGGCCTTCTGATCGGACGAAGAGTCGGACGAACTCACGGGGCCTCCTGGGTTGTGTGGACCGGGAATCCCGGTAATCTGGATCATTGGAACCGTCGAGGAAAGTGTGGGTCGCCATGGGCTACCCTGATATCATGCCCAAGTTGCGCCGCGAACGGGCTTCGGTAACTTATCTCTCGCCCAACTCCACCTTAATCAAGAACGGGAGAGCCATGTTCGATCGGCGACTATTCCGCTTTCGAGCCCTTTTTACGGCGGTTCTTCTGATCGTCGTGATCGCGCCCCTCCTCCACCAGGGGCCAAGGGGAGCCCTCGTCATTCAGCTCCTGATGACTGTGGTGTTTCTGGGCGGCCTGAACGCAGTGAGTCAGGGGAGGCGGCCTTTTCGAGTCGGGCTTCTCTTAGCAATACCTGCCTTGGCGGCCGCCTGGGCAGCTCGGTTCCAACCGGGCAATGAAAGTCTGGCCATCGTAGAGATGGTCTTCAGCGCCGCGTTCCTCTGCTTCGTCGTCTCTCACATCCTCCGGTACGTCTTCCGGGCCCGGCGTGTGACGTCGGAGGTCCTCTTCGGAGCGCTGAGCGTCTTCCTCCTCATCGGGATAGTGTTCGCCCTGGCCTTCACGACCCTGGAGGTCCTGCAGCCGGGATCCTTGAGCCTCCCCGCCAACGCCAACCAGGCAGTCCCTTACGATCTCCGCCGGTTTTCGATCATCACCTACTTCAGCTACGTAACCATGACGACCCTGGGGTACGGCGACATCGGGCCCTTGACCCCCGCCGCCCGATCCCTTGTGGTTCTGGAAGCCCTCCTGGGGCAACTATTCTTGGCGGTCCTTATCGCCCGCTTCGTTGCCCTGCACATCATGCACGAGACCGCGGGAACTCCCGAGCGAGGAAACGAGTAGGAGGAGCCATGTCCCGCCTTACTCTATCAGCCCTTTGCCCCTGCCTCTCCCTGGTTCTCGTCCTATGGGGCCCATCGCCCAACCTCGAAGCCCAGGAGTGGGAGAACTCCGGCTCGGATCCCATCGGCGGGGCCATTCTGGGGGCCTCATCCGGCACCATCCTGGGACTTCTCTGGGGGACCGCCGTCTGCAGCCGGACCCTCTTCGGATCCACGTGCCCACGGGTTTCCGCTGCCCTGGGAGGGGCCGTCGGAGGCGTGAGTGGTGCCGTCTTGGGAGACAGAGATGCGGACGTTCTGGATGATCGGTGGCGTGGAGCTGGATACGGTGTTCTGGCGGGAGGTGTGGTGGGTCTCGGTCTGTCCTGGGTCGCCCGCCAGTACGGTTGGAAAGACGTGGGGGCCTTCGCGGCGGTGGGGGGTGCAATCGGAGCTGCCCCGGCCGGGGTGGGGATAGGGTTCGGGATCGGAGCAGCCGTAGGGACCATCGGCGTCCTTGCCATCCCGAAGATCAAGATTGGGGACGCGGTGGCACTCTCCCTGGCCGGTATGGCTGTCGGGGGGTTGGCCGATTGGGTAATGGGCGCCGGTGACGCGGAGGAGGGGCTTCCCCGGCTGGTCGTCCCTCTCCAGATACGGTTCTGATGGAGGCACCCACCAGGTCGTTCGCTTCCCCCAAGGGGCAGAAAGGGCGGGTTTCGGCGCGCCACTGCATCGCTGGCGCGTCCCTGGCCTTTCTAGTGGTGGGTTGCGGGCTCCACCATGAAATGGGGCCCCGCTCCCCCTGTCCCGCAGCCGGGTCCTCCGCGGAATGGGACTGGCTGGGGCCCACCGACCCTCTCGAGGGGCAGTCCATCACCCGGTGGTGTGACATGGTAGGATCCCCCCATATAAAACCGGCTCCCGCCGCACAATTCGGGCGCTCGGAGGACCACGACAGCCTGGCCGTTTTTAGCTGGAATGTCGATGTGGGCGCTGGAGACCTCCTCTCCTTCATGGAGGAAGAGGTTGGGCTCTCCTGCAGGCTGGGAGACTCCGAAGCCAGCGCTAGGTTCCCGCAGTTTGTCGTCCTCGTTCAGGAAGCCTTCCGGTGGTCCTCGGAGCTTCCTCCCGTGACCGACCAGCGGGTGGCGGCCATGAAGCGGAGGAGTGACGCCCGACAACGGGGTACCCCCGACATTGTCGAGGTGGCTGAACAATGCGGGTTGGCGTTTGTGTACGTTCCCTCCGGTCGCAACGGGGTTGATGATCCGGGGGAGAGGCTCCACGACAAGGGGAGTGCAATTCTCTCGACTCTCCCCCTCTCCGATTTCAAAGCCGTCGTACTGCCTTTCGAAACGGAGCGAAAGGTCGCCGTCGCCGCCACGGTCCCTCTTGGGTCATCCGATTCCCTCCGCGTGGTGAACGTGCATCTGGAAGTCACTAGCAGCTTCCATCGTGTCCTCCTGACCGGGAATCAGACCAGACTTCGCCAGACCGAAGGCTTGATCGAGGCTTTGAACCGCGTGGAAGAGGATTCCGGTGGGACTCTCCCCATCCTATTGGGCGGTGACTTCAACACCTGGTCGGGGAGAGAATCGTCCCTGAAGAGCCTGTGGGTGGCCTTCCCGGACTCTCCCGAATGGGACGGTAAGGCCACGAGGGGTCCTTTCCCCACAGATCATCTTTTCTTCAGGCAAGCCCAAAGGGGATCGGAAACTGGCCAAGGGAGAGCGTATCTCGTGTCCGAGAGCTATCGCCCCATCGGGCCCCGCCTCGGATCCGATCACCATGCCCGCTTCGCTTGGGTCAGCTTCGGCGGCGGGGAATAGAGAACCTCCATGGATATCGGGTGTACTTCAAGCCACCTCAGCACCGATTACGCATGACGAATGAGCCCAACGCATGTCGAACCGAATCGAGTCTGGATATCGGGTCGCTCTAGCTTCCTTGGCGACCCTTGTCGTGACCAGCCCAACCCATGTCCATGGTCATGAGTAGGACCGCGTCGGCCCGTCTGGCCCTTCTGGCCCTGGTGGTCGGGTGGGCCGGTCTACCTGGAACCGCCGCTTCCCAAACCGCCGTTGCAGGGGGCCTGGTGGCTTGGGGCGATTCCCTCCCCCTGGATTCTCGCGTATTGACGGAACTCCATCGATTCGAGGCCGAGGTCGAATTCGGCCAGGATTTGGCGGTGGGATTCGTCGAGGAGGTACGCTCCAGGGTTATCTCGAGTGCGGCTGTCCATTCAGAGCGTATCCTCTCGGATGGCTGCGCTCCTTTTGTCGACGTCAACATCGGCGACTCGGAGTTTCCGGAGCTGAAGCCCATCGCCGAGGAGACCGGTGCAAAAGAGTCCTGGAAGGATTTTCGGAAGAGTCTGATCCGAACAGAAATGGTGGCATGTCTCACCACCGACCTAGGCCCCGAATCGATTCTCCAACTCTACATCGGTCCAGAGTTCCGTATGGCCGCCGAGTCGAGGATCGTCGACATGTGGGAGGATGCCGAAGGGAGCTGCATGGAAACAAAGGGAGTCATGGGCCTGGTTGACCCCACCCGAATCTGCAACCGGATCCACACTTTCTCCTCGGACGACCTTGCCGCCCAACACTCCCAGGTGGTGTTCAACGAGGGAAAAGAACCCTATCAGGACGCCTATTTCAAAGAGAGTCTGAAGAGCTTCGTGAGGATCCCGGGGGGCGTTGCCCTCCACTACATCAACTACACACGGGCTGCCAATCTCGGCCGCATCGAGCGCTGGATCGGCGCGGGCCAAATCGAAGATTCCCAGAAGGAGACCGTTGAGGAGCTACAGCGGTGGCTTCTCCTCAGAAACCAAGGGAAGCCCGAAGAAGCCACTGATCCAAATCCCCACTCAGAAACTCCCGGCTGGCCTCGACCTGGACCCGAAGGCCAAGCCCAAGACTGAGGCCCACGCCGAGGGCGAGACCCTCTTTCTCTGCAATCCGGTCTCCCGACTCCCATTTCCGGTTCACCCAGGCGCCCGACGCATAAGGCGTGAGACCAAGAAGCGGGACGCGAAGATTGCCTCCGAATCTCCAACCCCAGAGGCTGCACTCCTCATCGCAGTCCGCCAGGAAATAGTCCCCCCCAGCGAACACACTCACCGGGAGAGCCGGGAAAGTGTAGGACAGCCTTGCATCACCGCCCCATTGGCCATCCAGAGCTTCGGCATAGGTTGCGCCCGCCCAAACCTCCAGCTGACCCTGGGCCGGGGTGAAGGCTAGGGCCAGAAAGGCCGAAACCTGGAGGGTCGCGCGGAGCGTTTTTGCAGCCATCCGGATCGCTGTGACTTTTCCTAGAAGGGAGGATAGAAGTACCTTCTTCTGAACTCTACACGGTGGCGGGGCCCGGGTTCAGGAAGCCCAAGAAACGGAGAGCATTCCCTAATATGCGAGACTTCGTGTCGCCACCGTGATATCATTCAACGCCGCCTGCGGCGGCGGCCGGATGAAATCAGTGTTTCTTTTTCAAGTTGTGCCCTCCTTGAGATGAGGAAAAACTGCCGATGCGATGGACTATCTCGATCCAGCTATCCATCCCGGGTTGGGTCCTGCCCGGGCTAATTCTCGCCCTGGTCACCCTCGGGGCATCCCCCGACCGTGCCGCCGCCCAGAGTGAATACCACTGGTCCGACCAGTTCGGGAACCGCTCCACTCTCCTGAACGGAACGGTGATCGCCGGGGTGACGGACATGGGGGCGGTGTTCTACAACCCTGGGCGCCTCGTCCAACTGGAGCGCCCCGGTTATCTCCTCACCGCCGAAGCTTTCGAGTTCAACCGGGTGAAGCTGGAGGGAGGGCTGGAGGACAACCTGGAACTCGATCAGGCCAATCTTCGGGGCGTACCCAATCTGGTGGCAGGCGTATTCACCATCCCGTCTCATCCCGGGCACAGATTCGCCTACTCCCTCCTCACACGACGAAGAAGTGAAACCGATCTCCTCTTGACCACGGAGCACAACGTCGACCTGTTCCCTCAACTCCAGGGTCCGGAAACCTATCTGGGGACATGGGAATCCCTATCCGAAATCACCGAGAGCTGGGTCGGCTTAACGTGGTCCCACATTGTCTCGCCCCGGGTGGCCGTGGGGGTAACGACCTTCGGCACCTACGTGGGGCGACAGCGGAGAATCGAGCGAGGCGTGGGAGTGGTGCCCGAAGACGACGACCTCGCCTCGCTGGTGGAATTCCGGGAATACAGGTTCGACTCCTACGGGCTCATCTGGAAAGCCGGGTTGGCCGTAGACCTCAGCCCCATTCGACTTGGCCTCTCCCTGACCACACCCCAACTCAACCCCTTCGGGGGTGGATCGATCCGGTATGAGGAACTCCTCGGCGCACCGGAGGTTACCGGAATCGAGCCTGAGGTCACCATCTTCAGGGAAGAGGATTTGCCTATCAAGGCCCGTACGCCTTTCGCCATAGGCGCCGGGGTCACCTGGGAGGGGCGGAGAGGCTCGGTCCACCTGAGCGGAGAGTGGTACTCTTCCGTGTCCCAGTACGAGATCATGGGTGTGGACTCGGTCCAAAGCCAGACCTCGGGTGAGGTCAGAGAATACCATGTCATGGACGAGCTGTCCTCGGTGTTCAATTACGGCATCGGAGCCGAGTGGCGGCTGACAAACTCCCTTTTTGCATACGGCAGCGTGGCCCGGGACGCGTCGGCGGCCCCCGAGGAGGTGTTCGAGCCCTTCCGGTTCGAGGACAAGATCAGCAACTCCCATTTTCAGTCCAACAACCGCCACCTCGGCTCAGGACTTACTTACGAGGCAAGCTGGATCGACCTCACCGTGGGGTTCTCCTTCGCAACCACCAAACAGGAGGTCCCGAATCCTCTCAGGAGCACGGACCCGATCCCGGCCCCTCCCGTCGAGGCGGAGAGGTTGGAGCTCAGGCAACGGCGTGGGCGGTTCCTGGTGGGAATCTCCGTCCCCTTCGTCATCGAGGAAGGTCGGACATCCGGCTGACACCCGACTGATACCCGCCGAGAGGCGGGGATGTGTGAGGGAGACCGCTCTCGGCCTCAGGGTCTCGAGGAGGGCCTGGAAGGTTAGG
>JAUXEE010000035.1 GCA_030618065.1 Gemmatimonadota bacterium | reverse complement strand
TCTCCCTGGTTTCCGAAGGTGTGTTCAGGGCTGCCGATGTCCTTCTGGTCCCCACCGTCCCGACGCCCCTTTCCCTTCGGACCCTTCTCCAACTGCTCAAGGCTCTGAAGGGAATCAAGAGCAAGCAGATCGGCGTCTATCCTTTCTTCTGCATGGTTGACCGACGGAGATCCCTCCATAGGAGGACGCCGGAGCTAGCCCAGGAGATTCCCATACCCTTCCTCCAAACCGAGATCCCCTACTCGAGCCTCGTAGAACAGATGGGGGCCCGCCGAGCCCCCCTGCACAGCTACGCACGGAGCTCAAAGCCCGCTGTGGCCTATGAATCCCTATGGCAGGAGATCAGGAGTTGGCTGAGGGATGGGAAGGGGTACTTCACCAAAGGGTAGGCTCAACCCAGCCCTAAAGCCGCCATGAATCGGGAGAATTTCCCGACTTTTGAGAAGCTGGCTGATGGAGCCAGGACTCTCACCCTCTCCACCAGGGCCTGGTGTTTCTCTTCAGAGGGGTTTTCGATCTCCACCTCATGGTGAACTTTCCCATCAGGGAGCACGGTCCGATCCAACTCCACCGTGCCCAGGGCCTCCAAGGCGATGACGCACCGGTGGTTCCTCATCCATCCAAGGCGTCGAAGCCGTTTGATGCCCAGGCCCTGGAAGTGTTCCATGAACCCTTCGGGCACATCGGTATTCACCATCACCCAACGGCGAGGCCTGGGAAAAAGGGATGGCCCCAGCTCGGAGAGGGGGCGTTCCACTTCCAACATTTCCCTCATCTCTCCTTTCCAACCAACCGGAATCTTGAGGGTCGCCACCGGATCTCTTCCTCTTTCGAACCTGACCCGGAAGTACCCCAGATCCTCCCTGAGACGGAGGGGATCATGAAGGTAGATGTTCAGTTGATCCCGGCACTCCACGACGCGCCCCCCCTCCCGGATCCTCATGTAGTCCTCGGGTGAGAGGAGCAGTTTCGTCTCTTTTTCAATGGGCGACATGGATTCCCTCCCTAACCCAACAATCTCCAGATCTGAGCCACGAGGAAGGTGACGGTGAAGCCAAAGACAAGGGGCAATACACCGGACAGAGCCGTCCACCGCCAGCTCTTTGTCTCCTGATAGATCGTGTAGAGGGTCGTGGAGCAGGGGTTATGGAGGAGGCTGAAGAGCATGAGGTTCACGCCGGTGAGGGTCGTCCACCCCGCCAATCGCAAAAGATCCCCGGCACCGCCCGAGCCCAGCTCGAACATGACCCCCACCCCTTCACCCGCGCCGGCCCCGGGAAGGGCCATCGCCGTCAGCATGAGAATGGTGGGAATCACGATCTCGTTGGCAGGGATAGCTACCAGGTAGGCCAGGAGGATGACTCCGTTCAGGCCCAACAAAAGCCCGACGGGATTAAGGCCACCAATGAGAAAGTCCGCCAGGCTTCCCTCGCCCACCGGAATGTTGGCCACCAGCCAGATCACGGCTCCTGCCGGGAGGGCGAAGACCACAGCTCGCCATAGGACGATGAGCGTCCGGTCGATGAGAGAAGTGTACAGGGTTTGGAGCACCCGAGGGGGCCGGTAGGGCGGAAGCTCCAGACTGAAGGTGGTGGCTTCGCCTTTCAGAACACTCCTGGAAAGAAGCCAGGAGGTGAGAAACATGAAGAAGATTCCAAGGAGGGCTACGAAGACCACAGCTCCCGCCGAGAGGATCCCTGCCCAATGGGCTGGAGCCAGCGTCCCCAGGAAAATGGATGCGATGAGGATCTGGGTGGGCCATCGTCCATTACAGAGAGAAAAATTGTTGGTGATGATGGCGATGAGGCGTTCCCTGGGGCTATCGATGATCCGGGTCGCCACGACCCCTGCGGCATTACACCCGAACCCCATGCACATGGTCAGGGCTTGCTTCCCGTGAGCACCCGTCTTGCGGAAGAGGGAATCGAGGTTGAAGGCCACTCTGGGGAGATACCCGAAATCCTCCAGGAGGGTGAACAGGGGGAAAAATATGGCCATGGGAGGAAGCATGACGGCTACCACCCAGGCTGTCGCCAGGTACATCCCGTCGAAAAGGAGACCGCTGATCCACCAAGGAAATCCGAGGGTCTCACCGAGTCCCTTCAGGAGGGGATGGGCGCCGTCGATGAGGACAGAAGCCAGGAAAGCCGAAGGAATGTTGGCCCCCTCGATGGTGATCCAGAAGACGGCGGCCAGGGTCAGGAGCATGAGGGGAAATCCGAAACGCCGGCTGGTAAGGAGGCTGTCCAACTTCCGGTCGAAATCGAAACGAGCCCGCTTCAACCCTCCCGTCATGGAGGCCTGGGCAATCTCCTGTGCCACCCCGAAGAGCCTCTCCGTCAAGCGGTCGTGGAACTCTGGACGGAGAGTCCACCTCAGTGAGGTCGCCAGTTGGAGAAGGGACTCACTGTCGGATCCCGGACCGATTTCTCCATTCCGAAAGGCGTCCTCCACACTCTCGTCGGCGTTCAGGAGCCTGAGAGCCACCCAACGGGCGTTGGGAATCCCTGGTACGGCCTCTTCGATGGCGGGAGTGAGGCGGGCAAGGGCTGCCTCCACGTCCTTCGGAAGCTCTTGAAGACGGTACGGGCAGGTTTCCACCTCTCCCGTCGCCACACCGTAGATAGCCTTCAAGAGCTCCGGGATCCCCTTCTTCTCCCTGGCGACGGTGGGGACTACTGGAATTCCCAACCGGCTCTCGAGGGCCTTGGGATCCAGGGCGATCCCATGCCGCTTCGCCTCGTCCATGAGGTTCAGACAGACCACGACCCGGGGGGTGATCTCAAGAATCTGGAGGACAAGGTTCAGGTTCCGTTCCAGCCGGGTGGCGTCCACAACTACCACCGTCACATCGGGGCGGCCGAAGAGAATGAAGTCCCGAGCCACCTCCTCGTCGGTGCTTCCCGCCTGAAGGGAGTAGGTACCCGGCAAGTCAATGACCTTCACCCGCCGGCCCTCGTGGGCAAACACCCCCTCCGCCCGGGCTACAGTCTTTCCGGGCCAATTCCCCGTATGCTGGCGGAGGCCTGTAAGAGCATTGAATACGGTGCTCTTTCCCGTGTTGGGGTTTCCAGCCAGAGCCACCAGAAAGTCCCACCGGTCCGGTTGGAGGCCCAAGGGGATGAGATCCTCCCCGCGGCGTGCCCGGGTGCGGGTCAACGGCATAGAAGTCGCGGGCATGGTCAGGCACCTACCTGCCGATCAACCTGGATCCATCGGGACTGTTCCCTGCGAAGTGCGATGAGGGCACCCCTGATTCGATAGGCCACCGGATCTCCACCGGCGCTGGACAACTCGGCTTCCACCAGGGTCCCGGGAACCAGGCCCAAATCGAGAAGCCTTCGGCGTTGGGGCCCCTGAAGACCCGAGTGAATACCCAGAACCCTGACGGTCTCCCCCTGGCCCACCTCGGCCAGGGTCCCACCCACCGACGCATCCAACTCCGCGTCGGGCAGGAGCTCGACCGTGACATTTCGAGCGAAAATGGTGGTGAGTGTGCACTCTTTTCCCGATGCCTCGAAACGCACCTCTCCCGGGCTGACTCCCAGAACCCGGACGAGCATGAGTGGAGTCAGGCCGGCACGGGTGAGGGTTTCGTAGATCTCCCGGGGCTCGTCACCCAGGTGGACGATGGAAGCCACGTCCCCGGGCCCCAGAGCGGTGAGGGGAACCCCGGTCCGGGGAGGCAGGTCGCCGGCGGCCGTTGGGATCGGATCCCCGTGGGGATCGTAGAGAGGATGGCCCAACCTCGCCGCCAAGGACTCCCTTTCCTCGGGTGAGAGCTTGTGCTCTCTACGCTCCGCTTCGCCGTGCCATTCCTCCGGAGAAACTCCAGTCCGGTCGGCCAGATACCTCTCCAGGAGCCGGTGGGTGCGGACGATGTGGAGTGCGTAGTCCCGGCCTTCATCGGTGAGAACGAATCCATCCGGCATGGCCCGGGCGTAATCCAGCTCCTCCAAACGCCCCAGCAGTTGGATTGCCCGGCTCCGGGAGACGCCCACCGATCCAGCCACGGAGGCCACGGAGCAGGGTCGGCCGGCGTATTCGCACTTGTACACGTGTTTCAGGGCATCTTCCAGCCGGACTCGCTCCGACATACCGGACAATCGGAGGAGACGGGGGGCGAGGCCCCATCTCGGCCAGAAGAGAAGTGCGCCCACCAGGACCAGGAGGCCGAAAATGATGAGTGCTAGGACCGGGTCAACCATGGGTCTTGGGGATTGGGGCCCGCAGAGGGCATGGGGACAGTCAGGAGGTTTTAGGCTGGCCTAAACCTATTCTGGTAGCTCCCCAAACGCAAGAGAGGTTCCAGGTGCCTGTCTGCGTAATGCCGGCTGGGCACCCTTCTAAAGGGGGAGATCCGTCCCTACCCCCAACTTCAGAGCCCTATCATAGATGATCCGGGCCGTTGCCACATCCTCGATGCCCAGGCCAAGATTGAGGCTCATGGACCGCTCCATCCGGCTTTCTCTGGCAGGGGCCTGCCCCGTTACAATCTGCCCGAGGTCGGCGTAGGGATCAGGAGTGTCGGTGAAGTAGCCTGCGGTCCGGTAGTAGGAGAGTTGCCCATGGTCATCGGTGGCCAGCTTATCGACCTCGCGAAACGCCTCCCCCGTCCAATAACTGTCGAAGTCCAACGGGCATGCAAAGCTCCCGGGCGCCAACCACCCCGCCGGAATACTGGGCGTAGGCTCTTTCAGAATGGGACCGCTTGTGACCACCAGGTCCACTCCTTCCACTGCATCTCGAAGGCGGTCCGCCACCTCGATCTCGAGTCCGAGTCTCTCCCCCATCTCCTCGGCAAAGGTCTTCGCCGCCCTCGGATCGGTATCGTAGGCGAAGGCCTTTTCCAGGGGGAAGACGCAGGCCATGGCCTCCAGGTTGGTCCTCCCCTGAAGGCCACAGGCAACGATTCCGATGGTTCTGGATTCAGGGCGGGCCAGGTACTTCGCAGCCACGGCGGAAGCGGCTCCGGTTCGGACCCCGGTGATCCAGGTGCAGTCCATGACCGATAAGGGGAACCCTGTCTCGGTATCGTTCAATACGAAAAGGCCGCTGATATAGGGTAAGCCCTTCTCCAGATTCTGCGGGAAACCCGACACCCATTTGAGCCCAACCGCGTTCATCCCTTCCAGGAAGGCCGGCATGGCATGGATGAAGGCATCCGCCCGGGGATGAACCCCCGGCTTCGGCGGCATCTCCGCCCTTCCCTCCCCTTTCTCACGAAGAGCCGCCTCCACCACATCGATGATCTCCCCCATGGGAATGGCCAGGGATTCGACGTCTCGCCTGGAGAGGTATCGGAGGGTCGGAATGGTCATGGCAAAGCTCCGGTTCGGACTACTCTTTCCTTTTCTTCCGGGGAATATCCACGGATCCTTCAACATTCTCAAATCGGATACCACCACTCCCGTCCCGCTCAACGATGAAGTCGCCGCCGACATTCCTCACAACGATATCCCCGGAGCTGTCCCGAACCACTCTCACAAAACCCGTCACATCCTGAACGTTCACCTCTCCGGAGCTGTCGTACAGTGTAAGGGACCCGTCGATTCCCCGAATCTCCAGCTCACCGGAGGAGTCGTGGATCTCCACGTTCGACCCCGCATCCTCCAGAACGACCTCGCCCGAGCCGTCTTCTATGGTGACGAAGCCCGAAACTCCCCGAATCTCCAGTTCACCGGAGCCGTCGTCGATGGTCAAGTCTCCATGGATCCCGCTGATCACCACCTCACCCGAGCCATCCTCGATCATGAGGGATCCGAGATTCGAGACGACCATCTCCCCGCTCCCGTCCTTGATCTCCGCCGCCATTCCAGCCGGAACCTCTACCCTGAGATCGAGACGGGCGTACCGGTTGCCACCACGCCATCCTCTCCAATCAGGATAGTGAGTTTCCATCGCCAGGATGGATCCCACCATTTCCGAGGTCAGTTGAATATCATTCAAGAAGTCTTCGTGGGAGGCGCAGGCGCGGCCCACCGCCTGGACCTCTCGAAGCCCTTCCACGCCCACGACTTCGAGAGACCCTGAGCCGGCCAGGAGACGGATTCCCTCCACCGAACCAGCCGGAACAGTGAGACTCCGCTCGGCCTCGAAACGACACTCGCCCTGCCCGGTCCAGGAATCCTGGCTGTAGGAGATTTCGTGCACGATGACAGAGATTTCGGCGTGATGGGCCCGGGATTTGAGGACCGGTGGCCCGAAGATCGCCAGGCCAGCCAGGCCGGAGAGAAGGATGACGGCTTTCATTATTTTGCTCCTGAGATGGAGGACGGAATTATCACCCCATACGGACGAAGTGACCCCCAAGGTTCAGGGGTGGACAGTTGGTTGGACGGTCAAGGAGAGGTGGAGGTTGGAATCGACTTGTTCGACGGGACGTTGGATTCTGCATGGCGGATTCCGGCGGATTTGACGGGCTGCGGGATCTTGCGAGGCTCGATGAAACGATATATCGTTCGATATATCGGTCGATATATCAAAAAGGAGACCAACATGAGAGACAAGGGATGCGGGGAAGGGTTTGGATTCGGCTTTGGGGGATGGGCCAACCAACGAGGCCAGCGATTTCGGTGGAGGGTCTTTGAGCGGGGGGACCTGAAATTCGTCATCCTTCGCCTGGTTTCGGAAAAACCCATGCATGGCTATGAGGTGATGCAGGCTCTGGAGGAAGAGTCCTGCGGTTGCTACAAAGCAAGCCCAGGCTCAGTTTACCCTACCCTTCAGATGCTGGAGGATGAGGGGTATTTGCGGTATCGGGAGGAGGAGGGGAAGAAGATCTACGAGATCACCGATGAGGGCCGGGAATACCTGGATGACCACGGTGATGTAGTAGACGAGATCTTCGAGCGGATCAGCTCCTTCGCGGACCGCTATTGGGGGAAGGACACCCGAGACCTGTCAGCGGCCTTCTCCCGCCTGGCTCAATCCACCTTCGAGGGGGCCTTCGCCTGGGAAACGGGCCCGGAGTTGCTCAGGAAGATGGCCGACGCGCTGGATCGGGCCAGAAAAGAGATGGAGGACTTCAAGAAGGGGCCAAAGAAGGAGGAGGCCGAAGGAGAAGATGCCGAAGGAGAAGATGCCAAAGGAGAAGCCACTCAGGACGACTAGGAGCTCAGAATGAGCATGTCTCGCCGTACCTTCCTCGGTACCGCAGCTTTGGCCGCCAGCCCCGGGTTTCTCGGGGGCATGGAAGGGCCCGAGTCCACTCTCCATGCCAAAGCCTTATCCCAAGAACAGTCGCCCCTCCCCGTGGGTCGTTTTGACCCCTGGGTGGAAGTCATACCGAAGCACCTCGCCCAGGGGGTGAGGGAGGTTCGCCGCCTCTCCGGGAACAAGCCCATCCTCGCTGTCGTGAAGAACAACGGTTACGGGCTCGACCTCGGGACCGTCGGGCGGATTCTGCAGGATGATCCTGCCGTCCTCGGGCTTGCTGTCGTGAAAGGAGAAGAGGCCTTGAAGTTGAGGTCGGCCGGCGTTCAAAAGCCCATCCTCCTCATGGGGATGTTCTCTCCGGACCAAGGCCGGGAGCTGGCCGAAGCGCAGGTCGAGCTCAGCGTCTACACCCCGGACGCGACGGAGCGAGTCCTGCCCCTTGCCCGAGCCCTCGGCCAGCCGGTGGCGATCCACTTCTACCTGGACACGGGCATGGGGCGGATGGGGATGTCTTTCCGAAACGCCCTGCCCTGGATGATCGAGCTGAGCCGCCACCCGGAGATCCAAGTCCAAGGCACTTTCACCGAGTTGGGGGAGGATCGAGACTTCGACCCGGAACAACTCCGCCGATTCCTGGACGTGACTGAAAAAGCTCGGGACGCGGGGGTGGAGACCGGCCCTCTCCACGCAGCAGCTTCAAACGGGGTCTTCCATCTTCCGGAAGGGCATCTCGACCTGGTGCGGCCCGGGATCGCACTCTTCGGCTCGTACCCCAGTGATCCGGAACAGGAGCGGGAGATGGCCACTCTCCGATCCGCCATCCGCCTAAGGGCCCGGGTGGTTCGGGTATCCCACCTGGAGGAGGGAGATGGCGTCGGATATGGCCGCCCCTGGGTTGCCGACCGCCCCACCTGGGTCGCGACTCTCCCCGTCGGCCACGCCGACGGGTATCCCCGGGAAGCTGCGAACGGGGCCCAGGTCCTTATCAGGGACCAGCTCTTCCCAGTCATCGGGGCGGTAAGCGCCAGCCACTGCATCGTGAAGGTGGGAGATCACCTTTCCGTCCAGGTGGGGGACCTGGTGACCCTCATGGGCCCCGATGACCCTGCATTGGAACCGAACACCATGGCCGAAACCCTCGGGGTTTCGGTGTATGACCTCTTGATGCACGTGAACCCATCCCTCCCAAGAGTCTTGGTGGAGGAATGAGTAGAATCCCGGGTGGATCGAGGAGGTAACCAGCATGGAAGGCAGACCGGGCCGCTATTGGCATGCCCTGGACGATGGCCGGATCCAGTGTGACCTCTGCCCCCGCCTTTGTCGGCTCCGGGAGGGACAGCGCGGGATGTGTTTCGTCCGGGCCCACCGAAACGGGGAGATGGTCCTCACCACCTACGGCAGGTCCTCCGGATTCTGCGTGGACCCCATCGAAAAGAAGCCCCTGAACCATTTCCTGCCCGGGACTCCCGTACTCTCCTTCGGCACCGCCGGGTGTAACCTGACCTGTAAATTCTGCCAGAACTGGGACATCTCCAAATCCAGGGAGATGGACCGGCTCATGGATCGAGCTTCCCCCGAGACCATCGCCCGCGCGGCGAAACGTCTCGGCTGTCGGAGTGTCGCCTTCACCTACAACGACCCCGTCATCTTCCACGAGTACGCCGTGGACGTGGCCCAGGCCTGCCACGAAGAAGGAGTCCTCACCGTGGCCGTGACCGCCGGGTATGTGAGCCCCGAGCCTCGGGAGGAGTTCTACCGGCATATGGACGCGGCGAACATCGACCTCAAGGCCTTCTCCGAGACTTTCTACCGCAAGCTCGCCGCGGGCCATCTGGAGCCGGTCAAGGATACTCTCCGATACGTCTGCAATGAAACAGACGTTTGGGTGGAACTGACGACTCTGCTGATTCCCGGATGGAACGACTCCGAGGAAGAACTCCATGAGATGACCGGGTGGGTGGTGGAAGAGCTGGGCCCCGACGTGCCCATGCATTTCACCGCCTTTCATCCGGACTGGAAAATGCGGGACGTCCCTGCCACTCCCGCAGCCACACTGAACCGTGCCCGGGCCATCGCCGGCGAAAACGGTGTCCGCTTCGCCTACAGCGGGAACGTTCACGACAAAGAGGGGGAAAGCACCTATTGCCCCACCTGTGGCCACCTACTGATCGGTCGGGATTGGTATGTCTTGTCCGAATGGAAACTTACCGGAGACGGAGCGTGCGAGGCCTGTGGAACCCGCCTGCCTGGTGTTTTCGAAGCCCAACCAGGAAGGTGGGGACCCCGGCGCCAACCCGTACGGTTGGCCGATTTCCGATGACATGACGCCTCCCGCCGGCCCTTCCGGCTTCACCCCCTCCTACCTTCGTCTGGGCCTGGACGAACTTCGCTCCAGGGCGACCAGGGCGGTGGCGAGTTTGGCCAGTTGCCGGGTCTGCCCCCGGAACTGCCATGTGAATCGTATCGAGGACCGTTGGTCGGCGTGCAAGACCGGTCGATATGCCGTGGTGACCAGCGCCTTCCCCCATCCGGGCGAGGAGGAGTGTCTCCGGGGTTGGAACGGGTCGGGAACCATCTTCTTTGGCCACTGCAACCTGCGGTGCGTTTTCTGCCAGAACTACGATATCAGCCAGGGGATTCGTCCTCCGTCGGAGGGTGTCCCTCCCCATGTTCTGGCCGGGTTCATGATCTCCCTCCAAGGCCGAGGGTGCCACAACATCAACTTCGTGACCCCGGAGCACGTAGTGCCCCAACTCCTGGAAGCGCTCCCACTGGCTGTGGAGCAGGGGCTTCGGCTTCCCCTCGTCTACAACACCAGTGCCTACGACTCCCTGGAGAGCCTGGCCCTCCTCGACGGGATCGTGGACATCTACATGCCCGACCTCAAACTCTTCAGTCCCGGCCTCAGCAAGCGGTACTTGAAGGCGGAGGATTATCCGGAGGTGGCCAAGGCCGCCCTTAGGGAAATGCATGGGCAGGTAGGCTTCCTGGATATCGACGCCGACGGATTAGCTCGAAGGGGAGTCTTGATCCGCCATCTGGTGATGCCGGGCCTCCCGGAGGAGACCCGGTCGATCCTGGCTTGGATCGTTCAGGAGTTGGGACCAGAAACGTTCGTGAACGTCATGGGTCAATACCGCCCCGGAGGTAAGGTGGGAGGACAGGATTGGCCGGAGTTGAACCGGCCTTTGGAGCTCTCCGAATACCGAGCCGCCCTCCGGGTCGCCGAAGAGATGGGCCTCTCACGGCTGGACACCCGAAATGCCCCCTGAGGTCCCCGGTCAGCCCTGAATCTCCGCGGCGACGCGCTCCACTTCCCGCCAGGCGCGAAGGAGGTTTCCTCCCCAGATTTTCCGGATCTCCTCTTCGGTGTAACCCCGCCTGACCAGCTCCACCGTCACGTTCAGGGCCTCGCCGGCATCGTTGAACCCCGGAACTCCCCCACCTCCATCGAAATCCGTACCGATTCCCACATGGTCGATGCCGATGAGGTCGACGACGTAGTCGACGTGATCCATCATGGTCTTGACGGAAGGCCGGGGCCACTGGGCGTCGAACTCCGCCACGCGGGCCT
>JAUXEE010000024.1 GCA_030618065.1 Gemmatimonadota bacterium | reverse complement strand
ATTTCGGGAAGCAGCGTGAGTTTGACGTACTCGTTCTCCATGATGATCGCGGCATGTTCTTTTTCAATCACCTTGTCTCTTTGTACTCTCGTCACATCGAGTTGGATGTAGGGACTGCCCGGGACCGAGTACTGTGCCTCCTCATAATCGACCTGAGGAATCATGAGAACAGTGTCTCTGAGGCTGAAGTCCAACTGGACATTTCGATCAGGCGGAGCAGCGCACGCCCAGGAGATCAGTAGCACGATGCAGCTGCCACTGATTAGTGCCGAGCCCGATCTCGTCATCCTTGGACCCAAATCCATGGCTGAGCCTCCGACGCTCCGCTGTTGATCAGACCTCGAGCGCCTCTTGCTTCACGTGCGCGCGCTCCATTTAGGTTCCTCCTCCCCGTCGTTGACGGGCGTCGAACTCCTCGGCGGTGGTCTGCATGACTTCCACATCGTCCATGGCTGGGGACTCCGACAGGGCCTCCCAGTTGAAGCCCTCGTCCAGGGGATCCAAGGTCAGTTGGGGGTCGAAGATGCGCAGGTCAGGTGACAGCGCAGAGAAGGGCGTGAGGTCCGGTGTGTCGGTGAAGAAAGCGGCGAGGTCCGTGGCCCCCGCGTCATACTGGTTGAGATAGGGCAGACCGAGGACGTGCCAGAACGTCTTCATGATGCTTCCGAAACTGTAGTGGGTCTTCGCCACGAAGTCGCGTCTCGCGTAGGGAGAGATGACCATCAGGATACTGCGGTGCGCGTCCAGGTGGTCCACACCTCCCTGGGGGTCGTCCTCCGTCACGATAATGGCCATCTCCGGCCAGTACGGCGTATGTGAAAGGAACTCGACGACGCGGCCCAACGCCAGGTCGTTGTCGGCCATATAGCTCTCCACGAAGGGGTACCCGTCGGCCGGGCGTTCTCCCGATCCATGGTCGTTGGGTAGCATCATGGTAATAATCGCGGGCATCGTCGCACCCTCGCCGAGCCACCGTTCCTGGAATTCTTCGATGAACATGTCCGCCCGGAATTGATCGGGGATGCTGGTGTTGTAGGTGGCGAACTTCCGTGAGGTGCGTTCCCGGAGAGGTCCCGGCATGGGGTAATTGATGGGCAGACGAATGCCGGTGTACTTGAAGTCCTGCGTCTCGATTCCCGGCGCGAACTCGAATCCCAGGCCGAAGTTGAAAAAATCCACGTCGAAGCGGTGGAAGTGGTCCCAGATGGATCCCGCTTCGTTGTAATCCTCCGGGTAGATGGCCCCGGAAGACCCCACGAAGGCCAGCATCCCTGGAGCCGAAGAGGTCAGCTTCATTCTTCGACCGCCGCCGTAGCTGGCCGCCACGCTGGTCTCCACCCACTCGTTCGGGTATACGCCCACGAGCCAGCGATGGCCGTCGGCCGAGACGTCGGAGTCGCAATAGAAGTTGTCGCCGATGGCGAATTGTCCGGCCAGCGCCAGGTGGTTCGGCATTATGGCGGCATTGTCCACCGTGATCGTCCCATCCCGATTGCTGAACGTCACACCCGATCCGTACCGGGCCAGCAAGGGCTCCCCTCGTCCGGACTCCAACTGCCCGAACACCTCATCGTAGGTCCGATTCTCTTTGGTGATGAAGACCAGGTGCTTGATGGGCGACACCTTTTCGCCAGGATAAAGGGGGATGGGATTGTCGCCGCGGTCGGCGAAAGCAGGTGACGAGGTCGTCTCGAACCGGAAGTTGTTCGCCACGACCTGGGCTGTTTCGTTTGGCAACTCGGCGTCGTCCGGTATGTCGATTACCGAGACGAATCCATTCATCAGGTTACCGATAAAGCTACCTCTGGTCCGGCTGTCGAAATCGGGCCCCCCATTCGGCCCACTCCCGTAGCCCTTGGCATTCGCGACGATGAGCTTCTTTCCGTCCGGTGTCACCGCCAGCTTGGACGGGAACCACCCAACGGGGATGTGGCCGAGAATCTCGAAGCTCTCGGTGTCCACCACCGCCACCGCGTTGATGCCGGCCTCAGCCACATAAAGCCGCCTGCCATCCGGAGAGAGCGCCAATCCAAAGGGGATTTGCCCACGGAGGTGCCCGAGGCGTTCGTCGAGGTGGAGGAAGATGTCCGCCACGACGGTGTCTCGCCGAATGTCGATGACCGAGATGGCGTCGTTGTTGCCATTGCTCACGAACACCCGGTCGTTGGTGGACACCAGGGAGTTGGGGCTGGACCCGCCGACCGTGGGAAAGTCTTCGACCTTCTCACCCACCAGGAATCCCGTTTTTATTCTGGAGACGACATGTGCCGCCCCAGGATCTGTCACGTCGATGCCCCAGACTGAGAAGGACTCCGCCACATTGGGATCGCCCAGGCCCGGGACTCTGTACCCCTCGACTTCCACTCCTTCGGAGGCCTCTGTGGACCCCTGCCCGAAGGGGGGGAAGGTGATTCCCAGACGGGCCGGGTCGGCGTCCTCATCCAGGCCCTCGAGAAGCGAATACTCGTACATCCCCACGTTGGCCACATACACATGCGTCCCGTCCGGCGTCAGAGTCACTCCGAATGGGTATCGTCCCACGGGCACGCTCGCCATCACTCTGCGGTCCGCCACGGAGACGACGATCATCCGGAAGTTGGTCTGATCGACGGCGTAGAGTGTTTGGCCATCCTCGCTCAGGACCAGGTCGCCGATGTAGCTGTCTTCGAACGCCTTGCCGCCGAACGCCCCGTTCGCATAGACCTCTCCGATGCGGTCGCCGGTCGCCAGATCGAACAAGATGACCCGACCTTCCTGCCCGCCACCCACGTAGAGCGTTTCGCCATCCGGTGCGATGGCAAGACCCATGAATACGGCAGCGAGGATTCCTTCATCCGTCTCCATGCCTTCCGGCACCTGCTGCACGGTGGGACTTGCGCCGGTCAGGTTACGAATGATGGAGATCGAGAAGGGTCGGACACCCGAGTTCGCAGTGACCGCTACCTTGCCGTCGGGGCTGAGCACGAGCCCATAGGGATGGGGCGCGACCAGCAGAGCTGTGCCCCGGGGCGTGAGCAGCCGGCCGTTCGGCAGCACGGTGGTTCCATTCCGGTCGATGGCGGTATAGGCATCACCAGCCGGAGCTGTGGCAACCCAGTTGAGTTCCTCGGATCTCCCACAGCTTACGGTCAAGAACGCCAGGATGAGCAATCCCATTATGCGGTTCTTCATGGCAGCTTCGATCAGCGTTCGGGGAGTGTCGTTTCGGTTGCTTACCCAATACCTACCCGCTACTTCTTTCGCAAGCGGTCGAGCACCCTGAGCGGTAACCCTCGGGCAGGATTTTGCGGCTCGTCCGTTCGTTTTCGTGGAGGAAGGGAGTAACATTATACAATGAAGCGACGTTACGATCTCCTCTACGCCATCGGGGCCCTGGTGTCCAGCCCCGTTCTCGCCTTCGGCCTTCTCCGGACGGGAAAGTGGCGTACCGATTGGAAAGGCCGGTTCGGGAAGACGCCGGCGCTCCCTGAGGACTCACGCCCCACTCTTCTCCTGCATGGGGTCAGCGTTGGGGAAGTCAACGCCACCAGGGAGTTGGTGGCCCGCCTCGATCGAGCCGGCTCCCCTCCCGTCAGATTGGTCATCAGCGCCACCACCAACACGGGATTCGATCGGGCTCGGGATCTTTATGGGGACCGCCATCCGGTGGTTCGCTACCCCTTCGACTTCTCCTGGATGGTCGGGCGGTTTCTGGATCGTCTCCGTCCCCGCGTCGTCGCCCTCATGGAGCTGGAGGTTTGGCCGAACCTGGTCCAGGAATGCCGCCGTCGGGGAATCCCCCTGGTGGTGATCAACGGGCGGCTCAGCGACTCCAGTTTCGGGACGTATCGATGGGCTCGGCGGTGGGTGCGGCCCATGTTCGAAGATCTGACGGCCGTCGCGGCCCAGACTGAAGAATACGCTCAGCGTTTCCGGGATTTGGGAACCCCTCCCGGGAGGGTCACCGTTACCGACAACATGAAGTGGGATACGGTGAGGCTCGTGGACGAGGTGGAGGGGGCCGCTGAGCTGGGAGCCGCAATGGGGATCGATTCGTCCCGTCCCCTGGTGGTGGCTGGGTCCACGGGACCAGGTGAGGAGGAGCTCCTGATTCGGGACCGACCGACCGACGTTCAATTGATGCTCGTCCCACGGAAGCCCGAAAGGTTCGAGGAAGTGGCCCGGTTGGCGCCGGCCATGGTCCGCAGAAGTGAGCGACTGGATGGATTGGCCGGGGATGGGGGGAGGGAAGGGGGCGACCTCTTCCTTCTGGACACCATGGGGGAGCTGACGAAGGCCTACGCTTTGGCCGATGTAGCCATTGTGGGTCGCAGCTTCGTGCCGTTGGGGGGCTCGGACCCCATCGAGCCGGTGGCCCTGGGGAAACCAACGCTGATCGGACCCCGGCACGAGAACTTCCGGGAGGTGGTCTCGGCCCTGGAAGGAGGGGGCGGGATTCGGGTCACGGACCGGCCCATGGAGGTGGCCAGCGAGCTTCTGGCCGCTGGGGACAAGGCCCGGGCCATGGCGGAGGCAGGCCGGGAGGTGATACGGAAGAGGCAGGGCGCCACCGAACGACACGCCCACTTACTCCTGGGCCTTCTCAGGGGAGAAAACGATGATCCGGTTCGGGACGGCTCTGGAACTGATTCGGAGGAGGGCATGAGCGGAAAGGGACGCCCACGGAGGAGACTTCGGCGGTTCATACTCGGGGTGTTGGCCCTCTACATGGTGGCCGGGTATCTCACCACGGCCTTCAGTCGAATCGAAGTCCAAGACACGGTTGATCCCGTTTTTTCCCTCCCCACCCCGGAGAGAACCCTTCTGTCCGGGGTGTTCTCCGTCCATACCGGGAGGTCTCATGACGCCCGGGGGACCCGGGAACAGGTGGCTGCGGCGGCCTCCTCCGCCGGGTTGGACTTCGTCGTGATCGGGGATCACCCTCCGGATGATCGAAGGCCTGATTGGGATCTGTGGGAGCCGGCGTTCTTTGACGGGGTCTTCATCGATGGGGGGGTGGAGCTCCGGGCGCCCAGGGCTGGGAAGGTCCTGGCCATGGGTGTGGACTCCACCTTCAAGCAGTGGGAGGGCGGCCTGGGGTCTTTCCTGGGGTTCCTCGGCGACCGAGGGGCGACTTCCATCGTCGTTCACGGTCGGGGTCCCCGGGAGAGTGAGCGGTGGGCCCATGGAAGGATCAGTGGAGTTCAGGGGTGGGAGGTGTTGGACCTTTCGGAGTCCGCCCGGAGCCGGCTCAGGGGGCCGTGGGGCCTTTATCACCTCCTCACATCGATCATAGGCTATCCCCTGGGATTGGCCGACGAGTCCCTCCTCCATTCCATGCGGGAGGGGTTCGACACCCCCGCCGTGGCTGCCTACGACTCCCTTCGCCAGAGGGGACCCCTGACCGCCACCGCCGGCCTGAACGTCCACCCAAAGCTGAGCTTGGGGCCGGTCCTCTTTCCTTCTTACGGGCCTTTCTTCCGGACTTTGGTATGCCATCTGGCCGTTGAAGAACTTCTGCCATCCAACCCAGCCTGGGCTCAGAGTGTCATTTCAGAAGGAATGCGGAGGGGTGAGCTATTCATCTCCCTGGGAGATCGACGGGCGGCACGGGGCTTCCGGCTGAGGGCTGTGTTGGAGGAGGGTTATGGCGCTCCCATGGGGGTGGAGGTCCCCGCCCGGGCAGGAATGGTGCTCCGAGGTGGCTTCGAGGAGGACCCGGGGCGGAAGGTGGTTTACAGAATCCTCCGAAATGGCAGGGAGGTGGAGTGGGTCCTGGGACCGGAATTGGAGTGGGAACCCGTGAGAAGCGGGTTTCACCGGGTGGAGGTCTACACGTACGGAGCCCGGATGGGGGACGTCTTCTTCCGGCTCAAACCCTGGATCTTCTCCAACCCTATCGGTCTCATTGGGGGGTAGGCCCACGATGATCATGGGGGGGTGGGGCCCACACTGAACCGATCCCGGGCTCCAGGCCGTAGGGAGGGATAGATCCCATAGGACCGGCACTGAAAGAGGTTGCCATGGGCAAGAGCCGCCGGCAGCATGCACCGAGAGACAGGAAGCGTGGCATGAAGATACCGAAGCCCCCCTGCACCCCAGAGCCCCCGGGGCCACCACCTCCGGTTCGGCCTTCACCCCCGGAGTGTACGACGGGGCCCGATCCGAAGAAGTTGCTGAAGAAGATCTTCGAAAAGAGGAAATAGGCAGGCGCGAGGCCCGCCGGGATCTAGCTCCGGCTCCAGCTCCGGCCCCGGCTCCAGCTCCGGCCCCGGCCCCGGCTCCGGCCCTCGCCCCGGCCCGGTTTCCAGGCTCACCCTCCGGAAGCCGCCGCCGCCCTTTCACGTCTGGCCTGGGATGCCACCACGTAGGCCAGGAAAACCTGAAGGAAAAGGGGCACGTCGTCGGGGAACTCCAGAAGGAGCTTCCTTCCTGTGAAGCCCTCCCGCTGGATTCCACCCACCTCCTGACTTCCCAGCAACAGCGCATACTCTCGGCCGGTCCAGCTCCGGCTCTCCAGAACCAGCCGATGGCCCGCTGAGCTGATTTCGAAGCGGCGCCGAAGGATGGACGATTTCCGAACCCTTGCGATGACCGCGGCCCCCTGCTTCAGGACTGCGTTGATTCGAAGGAAACCCACCGGCTCGATGGTGAACGCCTCGCCGTCCAGGTCGAAGCTACCCTTGCGCTTGAACGCTGAGATCTTGAGTTGGGTGAACTCTTCATCCCCGGAGAGGATGGAGAGGTTGCGGATCCCGAACGAAGCCCACCCCAGGGGTTCGGCGCGGAGGACGGCCACAGTGTCTCCTAGCTCAATTGGTATTTTCGGAGATAGCTTTAATAAGCCTTACGTGGGAGGCCCCGAAGAGTTTCTCCAGCTCTTTGAGGGTATCGGGGCCAGGGTCGGCCCTCAAGGTCCGGGAGCGAAGCCGGGGAGCGCCGAGCCCGTTCCCCGTCAGTACCAGAACTTCCACCGGGGAAACACCGGGGTGGGAGGCGAGAATCTTCTTGGCCTCCTCGAAGGCTCCCAACCTGGGCGGCTCCCCGAACTCCAATTCGATCTGAATGACCAGCTTTCCGGAGGCCGGTACCCCCTCCAGGAGCTCGGCCCCATCCAGGAAAATGGGTGGATCGTCCTCGTCCCGTTCCCTCGAACTGACCTTCCCTCGGAGAAGGACTACGGCATCCTGAGCCAGGAGTTCCTTGCTTTCCTGCCATGCCTCCTTGAAGGCCAGGACGGTGGCGGTTCCGGAGAAATCCTCCACCAGGATCTTACCCCATTCCGAGCTGTCTTTGCGGGAGATTTGTCGGGAGACCTGGGTGACCACGCAGGCCAATTCGATGGGTTGCCCCGGGAAGCTCTTGAGGCTTGCGGTTGTGACGGGGGCGAAGGCCTCCACCACCGACCGATATCGGTCCAGAGGATGTCCCGAAATGTAGAATCCCAGCGACTCCTTCTCCCGCGTGAGGCGATCCCCCTCGGACCAGGCTGGGACTTTGGGCAACGCCGGATCGGACCGACGTAGGTTGGAGTCGCTTCCTCCGAAGAGAGAAGCCTGTCCCGCAGCCTCTTCGGCCTGCCGGGCCTGGACCTCCGAATAGGCCACGTCCAGTCCAGCCAGGAGTTGGGCTCGATGGCCGAATGCGTCCAGGGCTCCGGCGGCGATGAGAGCTTCCGTCGCCCGCTTGTTCAGAAGGCGCAGATCGATGCGTTCGAGAAACTCGAAGAGGGATGAGAAGGATCCCTTTTCGTCTCGGGCCTGGAGGATGGATTGGACCGCTCCGGCCCCGACACCTCGGACGGCTCCCAACCCGAAGCGGATCTCCTTCTCCCCCACCACCGTGAACTTCCAGCCGGACTCGTTCACGTCTGGTGGAAATACCTCCAGAGGCTCCTCCACGGATGGAAGGTGCCGATGCAACTCCCGACACTCCCCGATGTACTTCACCACATCCTCGGTTTTATCCAAAACCGAGGAGAGGAGAGCGGCCATGAACTCGGCCGGGTAATGGGCTTTTAGCCAAGCGGTGTGATAAGAGAGGAGGGAATACGCAGCACTATGACTCCTATTGAATCCGTACCGACCGAAGGTCTCGATCTGATTGGCCAGCTCGGTCGCGGTACGGCTGTCGACCCCCCTCTCCACAGCCTTTTCTTTGAACTTTTCGAGCTCCTTCTGGATAAGCTCGGGGATCTTTTTCCCCACGGCCTTCCGGAGTACGTCGGCTTCGCCGAGAGAGTAGCCTGCCAGGACGTTGGCGATTCTCATCACCTGTTCCTGATAGACGATGATCCCGTAGGTGGATTCCAGAGTCGCCTCGAGATCCGGATGGAGGTAGCGCACCGGCTCCTGCCCCAGCTTTCGGCGGATGTAGACGTCCGTCATCCCCGAATCCAGGGGGCCCGGCCGAATCAGAGCGTTCGTCGCCACCAGGTCTTCGAATCGATCGCACTGCATGGCCCGGAGCTTGTCCAGGGCCAGGGATGACTCGAACTGGAAGATGCCGGAGGTACCCCCGTGGGCGAGCATGGCGTACACCGCAGGATCGTCCAGGGGAACGTCGTCCATGGACTCGTAGATCGCCCCTGTTTCGGTATGCTTCAGGGCTCCGACCCGCGCCTTGACGGCCTCCACGGCATCATGGATGACGGTGAGGGTCTTCAGGCCCAGAAAGTCCATCTTCAGCATACCGGCGTCTTCGAGGCAGTTCATATCGTACTGGGTGACGACCACAGCCTCGTCGCCATTCCGGCCGTTGGTTCCGGTAGCCGTACTCCTAAGGCTTCCAGCGGTGGAAGCGGATCTGTTCCCTCCGATTCCATTCCTTCCGTTGCCGGCACCGGCAATGCCCGAAGATCCGCCCGTCTTCGTTTGTTGAACGCAGACCGGCACGTACTCGCTGAGTGGCCCTGGGGCGATCACCACTCCGGCCGCGTGGACGGACGCGTGCCGACTCAGCCCCTCCAGCGTCATGGAATAGTCGAAGAGTTGCCGGTGCCTCTCGTCCATCTCATAGAAGGTTTTGACCTCCGGGAGCTTCTTCACGGCCCTTTCCACCGTGTAGGCCTGCCCGGGAGCATTGGGGATGAGCTTGGCGATCTTGTCCGTTTCCCCGGGCTCGAAGCCCAGGGTCCGGCCGACGTCCCGGATCACTGCCCGGCTTTTCATGGTGCCGAAGGTGATGATCTGACCCACCGCATCCCGGCCGTACTTCTGCCGGGTGTACTCGATGACCTCACCTCTGCGCTCGAAGCAGAAGTCGATGTCGATATCCGGCATCGAAATGCGCTCTGGGTTCAGAAAGCGCTCGAAGAGGAGATCGAACTCCAGCGGGTCGATATTGGTGATTCCCAGGGAGTAGGCAACCAGAGAGCCGGCTGCCGAGCCTCTCCCGGGACCCACGGGGATGCCGCTTCTCCGGGCCCAGTCGATGAAGTCCCAGACGATGAGGAAGTACCCCGCGTAGCCCGTCTCGACGATGATCTCGAGCTCATAATCCAGGCGGTCCCGAGCTTGGTCCGGAAGAGGGTCCCCGAAGCGGGCCTTTGCGCCCTGGGTGGCCAGGTGGACCAGGTAGTCGTTGGGGTCCTCGTACTCCTGGGGGAGGGGGAACTCCGGCAGGTGGATCTGGGTCGGCATCTCCAGGTCCACCTCGTCGGCGATCTTCAGAGTGTTCTCGAGGACCTCCGGATGATTGGGAAAAAAGTCCCGGATTTCCTGGGCGGACTTGAAGTAGAGCCCGTCGTCATAACGCATCCGGTTGGGGTCGGCGTGGTCTTTCCCCAACCCGATACAGAGAAGAACGTCGTGGGCTTCGTGGTCTTCCTTCCTCAGGAAATGGACGTCATTGCTGGCCACGACGGGGAGTCCCAGCTCCTCTGACAGTCGAAAGACCTTCTGGTTGAGCTTCTCCTGCCCCTCGGTATGATGGGCCTGAACCTCCAGGTAATAACGGTCTTTGAAGACGTTGGCATACCACTCGGCCGCCTCCCGCGCCCCCTCCCAGTTATCCGCCAGAAGGTGCCGGTTGACCTCTCCGGCCATACAGGCTGAACTGACGATGATTCCGTCGGAGAGTTGGGCGAGAACCTCCCGGTCCACCCGGGGCCTCATGTAGAACCCCTCCGTGTACCCGATGGAGGAGAGTTTGACCAGGTTCCGGTACCCCTCCAGGTCCCGAGCGAGGAGCAGAAGATGGTAGTAGGCGCGCTCTCCCTGACCGGCCCGAACCCGTTCCTTTCGGTTCCCGGGGGCCACGTAGGCTTCCATCCCGATGATGGGCTTGAGCCCCTGTTTTCGGGCGGTTTTCTGGAAGGTCCAGGCCCCGAAGAGACATCCGTGATCGGTGAGGGCCAGAGCCGGCATCTCGAACTCCTGGGCACGGCGGATCAGGTCCGAGATCCGGTTGGCTCCGTCCAGGAGGGAGAATTCAGAGTGGGTATGAAGGTGGACGAAGGACACGGCGCCCTGGTCGGCTCTTTCGGGTTCAGGTGGTCGAATGTGCGTCCGTAAACGGGGGGGGACGAACAATTGTATTGGAAGGGTGGCTGGAGTGGCAACGGGGGGAGAATCAACATCCAGGATTCATGCGGCTTTTTTCGCTCGTGTGACGCCAATGGCCGCCGGCCCTCCGACCGGCAACCGACCGGCACCCCAAGATGTAGGTGGAAAAACGACCCATAAACCCTATCTAGAGTAGGGTCGGTTCCAGGAAGTGAACGGGCCGAGAGTGGTGAGGCCCCCGGCCCATGAACACGCGATCGGTGCTCTCAGCCCTTAGAAGGCGATCCCCACGTTGATAAGGCGAATGGACGGGACGGTAGCGGAAGCACCTCCGAGGTCCCCGGAGACGAGACGCGTGGCACCGATTCCCAGCCCAACATAGAACGATCTCCCGGGGCCAAGGAGCCACGAATACCCGATATCTACCCCGACGCCGAGGGACGTATGGGATTCGTCTCCGTTCTTCACATTATGGACTCCTGCCCGGCCACCCAGGTAGAATCCGGTGAAAGCGGCTTCTTGAGGGTAGAACCGAAGGAATCCGCTCACGTTTGTGTAGTCGTCATCGTCCAGGTCGAGCCAGCCTCCACTGATGCCCACCGTCAAGTTCTCAGCCACCTTCCGTTCATACTCGGCGTTGAACCAGCCGGCGAGGAGAATGAGGGAGGCCCCGGAGATGACGTGATCGTGGGGAACGGGCTCTCGAACCCCTTCCTGGGCTTGTGCATGGAGAGGAGAGAGGGCGAGGAGGAACAGGGCCAAGCTTACCAGGACCCTCCAGGTCGTCTTCATTGAACGGGCCTCTCAGTTCCCCATTTGGGGCTGTTCGCCGGCCTGCGATCCGCACCGGAAGGTTCCCAGGATGGTCTCCAGTTGGAGGATGTACTCCCATTTGGCCCTCCCGGGTGCATAGAGCCAGGCGTCGATGAAGTAGAGGCGGTCCTGCTCGGGGCAGGTAACACTCCAAAAGACGAAGGGCCCGGCAGCCGGCCAGGGGCTGCCCGGCGGATTGGACCATGCGCCCCGCACCTCGGCGATCGTCATGTCTCCCATCCCGAGCTTTCGTGTATGCAGTTCTTCCCTTTCTACGGACTGGGGGTAGGCATAGGACTCCAGGGAAACGGCCTCCTTCCAGTTCATGAGGGAGTCTGTGGTGATCTCAGTCGGGATAGGGGTCCTCCAGGTGACGGCGAACTGACGAATGAGTTCGGCCGGACTGGGGTTGTCGTTCCTGAAGATGTAGAGGGAATCCTCCACACCCCAATGATAGACCTCAGGGAGCATCAGGCTGAACCCGGCCATCTCCTGAAGGCTGTCGGCGAGCTCCGTTTTGGTCCCGCTCACGAACATCCGCATGAGGGCTCCCTGCCGGAACCGTTGGTCCAGAATGGAGTGAACCTCTTCCACCATGGAGAAGACCTGTGAGGGGATATCCCCCTCCGGATCGACAAGCATCAGGGTGACCTTCTGGTTCCGGGCCCATACCTCTTCGGTGCCCACGATCCCCGGGACTTCGAAGGTCACCGTGTCGTCCAGGGTGGCCAGAGCCTCGGCGATCCAGGGATCGTCCGGACTCCCGATCAGGACCTCTTCCTTGAACATCCGTAATCGCTGCCATTCTACACCCATGGGAGGTTGATGGGTGACGCGGAAGGTCCTTTCTGCCCGGAGGGTGAATACATCGGGAGATAGGACGGCAAGAACCGAGTCCTGGAGTGGAGGCCACCAATCCTCGGGGGTCACCACGATGACTGCGTTGGGATCGCCGTAGGCCAATCCCATGTCACAGGCGGTGGTCGAGAGAGCAAGAAGGGAGATCTGGAAAACCAGGAGTGCTTTCCGCATGGCCGTAGCCTTTCGAGCCTCGGGGCGTATCGATCGTTCCGGCCCATCTGTCTGATTGTACAGCAGGAAAGGTCGGGGGTTCACGGGGAACTGGCCAGCCCTGCCCGAATCCGCCTTCATCCGGTCAGAAGTTAAGAGCGAGGCCCACGGATATTTCGCTGAAATTCGTCGTGCCGCAGAAGGGGTCATAGACCTCTTCGTAACTCACGCAATGTTCAAACCCCACCCAATGACTCGAGGCTGTTCCCACCAGTGTCAACGGGAGCCTGCGGATGGGCGTCAGCCCCATGGATACCAGGGCCACGTACCCGAGTTGCCCCCCCTTCGGGGATTCCAGATTGGCCTTCCGTCCGGACTCCCCCATGCTTGTGGCGGAAATCTGACTGAAGCTGATTCCGCCCCCCGCCTCCATCCGGAGCAACTCACCGAGACGGAAGGTCGGAAGGAGGGAGAGGCGAAGGCTGCCCAGGGAGGTGGAGGTTCCCACGAGCTCGGTCCCACATCCCCAATTAGGAGCATAGTGAAAGCACACCTCGCCCTCTTCCTTGGAATCCTGGGATACCCGGTCGTACGAGGCTCGGAGCTGGAGCCATTCTGCCAGAGGGACCGAGGCATACCCCCCGAAACCATTCGGTTCGGATAGCTCCTCCAGGTCGGACTGGCTTCGGATCCAAAAGCCCCCCGCCTCCTGGGAGGCCAAGGGTGAGATGCCCCCGGAGAATAGGGTCGCCAGGGTCATGGTGAAGCAGAGACGAGAGGCCAACTTCGGGAAGCCGATGACGGGCATATCCTGAGTAGGGTCGATACCGTTTTTCTGACGGGGAAGAAGTGTACCATCTGGCTCCCCGCCTGCCCAGACCCACGCACGCTCGACTCGACCGAGCACGATCATTATCATCGTATGTTCCGGTATGCGGTCCCTTTTGGAGAGTGCCATGAGAGGTTCGGGACGATTCCCCCTCATACTCCTACCCCTTGTGGTGTTTTCCGCGGCGGGGTCACTGGACGCCCAAATCCTACGGGGAAGGGTGATCGATCAGGAGGCGGGCTCCCCCATTCCGGTGGCTTCGGTGAAGCTCATCGAGATGCACTCGGGCTTGGCCTTGTCCAGCCTGACCAACGAAGCCGGGCTGTTCCTGTTCCAGGTGGAGTCGGAGGGCCCCTTCATCCTGGACATCTTCGCCCTGGGTTACCTCCCCCATGTGGACACTCTCAGGGT
>JAUXEE010000325.1 GCA_030618065.1 Gemmatimonadota bacterium | reverse complement strand
TCCTCCAGGGGCTCCGTCTGGTACACCATGACGTCGGGACGCCTGGATGCGAACCTCTGGTCGTCCACCATGTACTCCCGGGTCATCCCGGTGGCGATGTCCGGGGTAAAGGGGACGGGACGGTGGGGATCACTCACCCATTCGTCGAAGGCCTCCCCTGAGCCGCTCCCAGGATCGAATGACAACCCACCCTCACCTTGGGGAAAAAGAGCCCTCTCTTCGGCCTCAGCGGGTGGCCACTGGGAAAAGGTCCTCCAGCGGTTCCCTCCCGTTTCGAAGACGTAGGCCTCTGGGAGGCTCATTTCCCCCTCGTCCTTCAGGAAGTGGTTGAAGAACACCGCTTCGATGTTCTCCCGGTAGAATTGGGCGGTCTCCGATCCGAACTGCACGTATCCGAGGGAATCCCCAGCTTCACGAGCCCACCCTCCATGCCGCCATGGCCCCATGACGAGGGCATTGAAGACGTCCGGGTTCCTCTCCTCCACACTCCGGTAGATCTGCAAGGGTCCATAAAGATCTTCGGCATCGAACCACCCCCCCACCGTCATCACGGCCGGAGCCACCTTGTTCATGTGGGGAAGGATGTTTCGGGACTGCCAGAAATCGTCATAGTTGGGGTGGACTAACATACTGTCCCAAAAGGGGATATCATGATTGAAGTAAAGTTCATTCACCATCTCGAGGGGGCCGATTCCCAGGTAGAACTCGTATCCGTCAGGGGTGCGGAATTCGAAGTTCGGGTTCCGTCTGGTGGTGGGTTCCGGCCGGGGCACGCCAAAGGAGCTGAAGAACCGGAAGGCGTGAGGCAGGAAGAAGGCCCCGTGATGATGAAAATCGTCATACCACCAGTCGGCGATGGGAGCCTGGGGGGAAACCGCTTTCAGAGCCGGGTGGGCGTCGACCATGCTGGCGGCGGCGTAGAACCCCGGGTACGAGATACCCCATGCTCCGACCTTTCCGTTGTGGTTGGCCACATTGGCTAGAAGCCATTCGATGGTGTCGTACGTATCGGTGCTCTCGTCCACATCCTCGGGGCCCGTCTTTTCCGCCAGATGGGGAGTCATGTTTACGAAGGTCCCCTCGGACATGTATGTCCCCCGGACATCCTGGAGGACGAAGATGAACCCCTGCCGGGTCAGAAGATCACTGGGCCCCAGGATGGCTGGATAACTCCCTTCCCCGTAGGGGCTCACGCTGTAGGGCGTCCTCCGCATGAGAATGGGATAGCTCTGACTCCGATCCTTCGGCGAGTAGATGGCCGTGTAGAGATGGGCCCCATCCCGCATGGAAATCCTGACTTCTTCCTTGTCGTAATTCTCCCGGATGAACTCGGCGAGGTCCTGATCGACCCCCGGAGTGGCCCGTCGGACGGTACAGGATGAGAGGGTCGTTAAGGCGGGGAGAATCAGAAGGGCCGCACCCAAGAGGCTCAGGGATGAGAGACGCCGGTTTTCAACACCGCGGGTCATGAAGATGCTCCTGTTCGGGGATGGGGAAGCCTTCCAGTCTCGTCGATTTGCGAGACACCTTATCCCTCGCCCGGGGAGTCCCAGCCTCTGGCCACCACTCCTGATCCCACCTTGCTCGCCAGCTCCGTGAACCGTGGATCCGACCAGAGGGGAGAATAGAGGGGTTCTTGGTGAATTTCGAACAAGTAGGGGACGCGCTCGGCGACGGCCTTGGCAAACGAGTCAAGAGCCTGCTCCTTCTCGCCCAATGGCAGGTGTATCCAAGAAAGCCACAGGGGGGAGACATACTGGGAGTCCCCGCAAGCGTACAGATCTTCGAGGATGGCCCGTGCTCTGTCGTGCGCACCGGCCCACCCATGGGCCGCCCCGAGCCAACTCTTGAAGTGCAGGGCGTCGTCCGATAGGGCCAAAGCCCGCTCGCCCAGCCGGATAGCGTCATCGTGCCTGGACATAAGGCTACAAGTCCAAGTCGAGATCCAGATCCCAAACAAATAGTCGGGATCCCTCGTCACTACTTGCTCGAGCATCTTTGAGGCGGTGTCAAAATCTCCCACGAGATTGTGTACGACCGCGGAAAGGGAGGCGATGTAGTTGGAGAGGGGATCAAGGCGCTGGGCAACAGCCAATTCATCGAAGGCCTCTTCAAACCGGCCCTGCAGACCGCGTTGAGCGCCAAGCCAAAGATGTGCCTCCGCATTGTCAGGATTCAGTTCGATGGCCCTCGAGAACTCCGCCACACTCTCCTCCCAATCCCATCCCAAGAACATCTGGTAGAATCCCAGTGAGGCATGGGCTTCCGAGAGTCCGTCGTCCAGTGCCACGGCGCGCTGGGCCGCCGACCTCGCTCGCCGACGGGCCTCCTCGGGTCGCACGTATCCAAACAATCCGAGAACACTGTAGGAATCGGCTACCCCCGTGTGCGGGAGCGCATAGTCAGGATCGATTTCGACAGCCTTCTCGAAATGGCGGAGGGCAGTCTCGAGCCCCTTCTCGTAGCGACCTTCCCAGTAATGCCTCCCCACCAGATAGTGGTCGTAAGCCTCCAGGCTCCGCGTAGGTGCCTCTACCAGTTTGCGCTCTTCCTCCCCGAGCAAGGTGGGACGAAGGGTGTCCACGATGGACCGGGAGATCTCGTCTTGGATCGCGAAAACGTCCTTCAACTCCCGGTCGTAGTTCTCAGACCACAGGTGATAGCCATCCTCGACGGTTACGAGCTGGGCCGTCACCCGGAGCTTGTTTTCGGAGCGACGCACGCTTCCCTCCAACACCACCCTGACCGCCAACTGTCTGCCGATCTCCCGCACATCCTCCGACCTGCCTTTGAAGTAGAAGGAGGAAGTACGGGCAGCTACACGTAACCCCTTCACCTTGGTAAGAGCGTTGATCAACTCCTCTGCCATCCCGTCACAGAAGTATTCCTGGTCCCC
>JAUXEE010000042.1 GCA_030618065.1 Gemmatimonadota bacterium | reverse complement strand
TGGCCAGGTAGGCCAACCCGGCGATCTGCCAGACCTTCCCGGGAAGGTATCGTCCCAGATTCGCGGTGAAAAAGACCCTCAGGGAGGGCACGAACCCTACCTCGTACCCTCCGATCTCACGGACCATGAGACCCCAAAGGCCGGCGAAATAGAGGTATGCCAGGAGAAGAACCAGGGAGGAGAGGCCCAGGAGGCCCCAGTTGACCGTCAGATTGGATAGTTCGAAGGCTCCCAGCTCTGCCAGGCTGAAGCCGACGGCCTCCAGGATGAACCAGGTCAGGGCCCCCGTGAGCAGAAGCTGAAGAAGGAGCTTCCCCACACGAATGAGGCCGGAGGAGGAAGAGGAGGAAGAGGCCCGTTCCGTCACGAGGCTCCCTCGCCACCCCAGGCCTCATCATCTCCCTGCCCCCGGCGGAAAAAGAGGGCCCCGCCCAGGAGGACCAGGGAGGCCAAGCTGATCAGGAAGGGTCCCCTCAGCGTGCCTGCATCGAAGAAGATCTCCACCTCGCTCTCTCCGGGTGGCACGGGGACGGCCCGGAGGGTGTGGTTGGCCCTGAGCACCGGAGCCTCCTCCCCCCTCACCACGGCATTCCAGGCCGGATACCAGTTGTCGGCCAGGACCAGGAGGGCCGGAGAATCACTCCGAACCTGGAGTCGGAGGCGGTTCGGACCCCTCTCCACCCAATGAACCTCCCCGTCCACGGGCCCACCCGGCAAGGCTATGGGGGAGTCCTCTGCCAGCACCACTTCCTCGGCTGGTCGGAAATCGGGGGAAAGCAAGTAAGGTACTACCTCATTGTCACTTAACACCACCGCCTCTCCCACCAATCGGGCTCGGGGGAGTGTCGGTATTTCATACACTGCCTCGAACGTCCTTTCGCCATCCAGGGTGGTGGCCATGACCGGATCTCCCACCGGCAACCCGCCAAAACGGTACACGGGCCAGATCACGTAGCGGACGTTCAGGATGGAGAGAAGCGCAGAGTTGAGTTCGAGGGTCGCTGGATTGATCAGATTCGCAGGAACCCCGCTCCCCACCATGCCGATGACTTCCCGGTACCGGGCCAGGTCATTGGGATGATGCCCGGCCGCGAGCTCCAGGCCGTGCATGCCGGGCATGATGTCCTGGCCGAATCCGACCTGTCCCCCCATGGCCAAAACCTTGAAGGGATCCTCGCTGTCCTTCTGCTCCAGGAGGTACCGGGTGTTGGGATCGGCCGCGGCCCACGCATGAAAGTCCATGGTCTGGATAAAGGCGTCGTCCACTCGCCCAAGATCCACGACCAGCAGGAGCCCCATCCCCAGAACCCATGCCCCTTTTGGGATCTTCCTGCTCTGGGCGGCCCAGACCAGCCCCAGCGTCGCCCCCGTGAGGAGGGTGGCCACCATGAATCCCCGGGTGATGAACTCCTGGGCTCGAGCCAGGGCTTCCCCCTTCCCCGGGTCCATATCGGCGTAGAGGAGGGAAACCCAGGCCGAAGTGAGGAATCCGGAAGATGCCAGAAGGGTCCCGAGGAAGAGAACCCCGGTAGCTCCAGCCAGGAACCAACGGATGCCTCGATCTCCCCCTGATCCCCCCAGCCCCAAAACCCGATCCACCCCGAAGGCCATGAGGGTCACCGCCCCGAACCCGAAGAGGAACGCGGAAATGGAGGGGGCCCGAAAGAGGGAGATCCCCGGCAGAACCTCATAGAACACCCGCCACACCGGGGTATGGGCCCCCAGGGCGAAAAGGAGGGCGATCCCTCCCATCCCGACAAAAGTCAGGCGAATTCCCCGAGCCGGAGCCCCGAAAAAGGCCAAGGCAGCCAACAACAGCACCACCAGCCCGGCATATTCGTGGTTGAGCTTGAAGACGTTCCTGCCCCAATAGGTACCGGTGGCCCACTCGGCTCCCCCAGCGCTGCTTCCGACGAACTCCGGGACCACCAGAGAAGCCACCTCTTCGGGGTGGAGTGACCAGGAGGAGGAATAGGCGACGCCCTCCTCCTCGGAGGCCTGGGTGGTGGTCACCGTCCGGCGGGAGAACTCCGTGACGTAGTTGACGGCCGGAATCAGTTGGATGGCGGCCACCCCGGCCCCCAATACCGAAAAGGTCAAGAAGAGCCCGAAACGGGCGGCCGAAAGCCTGGGCGGAAGGCCGGTCTTCCAGAGGAGCAGCACCCGAACCATGGCGTACACTCCAACGGACCCGAAAAGGAAGTACGCCTGCTGGAAGTGGGTGGTAAGAATGACCAACCCGATGACGAGGGACATGCCCCCGAAAGCGCGTAGGCGCCCCCCGGCCAGGGCCCGTTCCGTCGCCCAATAGAGGAGGGGAGTGAGGGCCGTTACGAATAGTTTCCCGTCATGCCCTGGATAGACCAGGGTCACCATGAAAGGAGCCAGGAGGTAGGCCAGGCCACACAGGAGGGCGGCGGCTCGGGATCGGCCCAGGGCCAGGATCCACCCGTAGGTGAATAAACCCGCTGCGAAGACATGCAGAACCAGCTTCCAACCCAGGGCCCTGAAGGGCTCCATAAGCACGAGGAGGAGGGAGGTGGGGTAGAGGGAGTCCCCCCCAGCCAGGGAGTCCAGAAAGGGCGTTCCTCCAAGGATAATGGGGTTCCAGAGGGGGAATGTCCCCTGCCGGAGGGCCTGGGCGAAGAAATCCCGGGCCACAAAGCCCAGGGAGAGGGTGTCCTGCCCCAGGAGCATCTGGCCCGAAAAGACGAACTTCCGAAAGAGAAGGAGAGTCACGGCCCCATAGAGGACAGCCGGGAACCACTTCGGAAGGGTCAGATCATGACTTCCACTCCCTCCGGTCCCCTTCCCCGGACCATCAGGCTTCTTCCTCGTTTCCTGCCCTTCCTTGTCCTTCTTCGCCATGGATCTCATCCCCTCCGATGGAGAAGGTCCGAGTAGATTTCCAGATGCCGGTCCGCCAGGCGGTCGTTACTCCAGCGGGCCATGACCCGCTCTCTCGCCAAAGCCCCCTTCCCGGGCAGATCCCCCTCCTCCAGGAACCGGACCACGGCCGCCGCCAACGCCTCCGGGTTTCCTGCCTCGAAGAGCCCCCCCACCTCCTCGCTCACGATCTCCGGGGGACCGCCCACATTGCACGCCACCACCGGGAGCTGGCAGGCCATGGCTTCCAGAGCCGCCACGGAGGTGGCTTCCATGAGAGAGGGAATGACAGCCAGGTCACCGGAGCTGAGGAGGCCCGGCATCTCCGAATGGGCCCGTTTCCCCAGGAAGGAGACTCGATGGGAGATGCCCAGATCCTCCGCCAAAGCTTGGAGGCGCTCCCTTTCCGGGCCGTCCCCGATGAGAATGGCCTCCACCTCTACGGCCTTCAGGATCAGGGGCAAAGCCCGAATGAAGAATTCCACCCCGTTCTTGGGGAAAAGGCGGCGGGGGACCACTATCCGAGGCCGGCCTCCATTGGGCAGCGCCGGCTCCACACGACGGAAAAAGGAGGCGTCCACTCCGTTCGCCAGGGCTTCCACCTCGATTCCCGGGGCCAAATCCATGGCCACCGTTGCGATTTCTTCGCTGGATGCCAGGGCGTAATCGGGAAATTGAACGAGGCGACGCAGAAGCGGACGCCACCCGGCCCTTTCCGCACGGATGAGGAAGTGAGAGGTATGGAAGGTCGCCACCAGAGGCGCCCCGGAACGCTGCCGCCCCGCAGCAGCCGGGAGAACGGAGGCGAAAGCCTGGGCGTGGATCAGGTCGGCTTCCCGGGCCAGAGCCCGGGTCTTGGGGACGGAAGCCAGGGCGTGGGCGACCCAACCGGTGGGACTTCGGCTCGGAAACCATGTGCGGTACACCTGGATGCCCTCCATCTCCTCCTCTTCGGGGACCCCGGGAAGGGACCGGGAGGTCACCACCTGAACCCGGTGCCCACGGCTTACCAGAGCCCGGGCAAGGTAGTAGACGTGGCTTTCGAGGCCCCCCACTTCAGGGGGGAAATAGATACAGTGGAACAGGATGTTCACGCCCCGTCCCAGTCCGACGTTTCCCGAGGCTCCCCGGTCAGGCTGGACGCCACGATGTCGGCGATCCGTTCGCCGGCCCTGCCGTCACCGTAGGGATTTCGACGCTGATCCACCTGATGCCCTCGGGCCTTCCTGGCCAGAAGGTCCTTGGCTTCCCTGAGGATTCGGGCTCCATCGGTTCCCACCAAGCGGGCCACTCCCGCCTTCACTCCCTCGGGCCGCTCGGTGGCCTCTCGGAGCACCAGGACCGGGGCCCCGAAGGTGGGAGCCTCTTCCTGAATGCCCCCGGAATCGGTGAGGACCAGCTCGGCACGCTCCAAAGCCGAAACCAGGTCCAGATAACCCAGGGGGTCGGTGAGGCGGATCCGGGGGTGTCCTGATAGAAGCTCCCGGGCCGGCTCCACTACCTGAGGATTCGGGTGCACGGGGTAGAGAAGCTCCACCTCGTCGTTCTGATCGACCAACTCCCGCACGGCGGAGAACACCTCTCTGAGGGGCTCTCCGAAGGACTCCCTCCGGTGGGCCGTGAGAAGAACCAGGCGTCGCCCTCCCTTCAGGACCTCCAGAAGATCCTGGTTTTCCGGGCTATGGGGCACGCGGACCGCTTCCAGAAGAGCATCCACCACCGTATTCCCGGTGACGTGGATTCGATCTTCCCCTACCCCCTCATTCAACAGGTTGTCCCGGGCCTGGAGAGTGGGTGCGAAATGGTGCAGAGTGAGGACGCCGGTGAGCCTCCGGAACATCTCTTCCGGGAAAGGATCCGGATAGGGCACTCCCCCGTGTCGACTCCGGAGCCCCGCTTCCACATGCCCGACTCCGACCTTTTCGAAAAATGCCCCAAGGGTGCCGAAGAAGACGGAGGCCGTGTCCCCCTGGACCAGGACCAGGCCGGGCCGAAACTCCTGGATGATATCCTTGACGCCGTCGAGGCAGGCATGGGCCACATCGTACAGGTCCTGCCCTTCCCGCATGATTCCCAGGTCGTAGTGGGGAGACAGGTCGAACGCCCCCAGGACCTGGCCCACCAACTCGTCATGTTGGCCGGTGAGGGCAAGGCGGGACTCCAACCGGTCCTCCCTCTCTTCCAGGGCCCGAACCACCGGAGCCATCTTGATGGCTTCGGGGCGGGTTCCCACGACGACCAGGACCCTGGGCCTGTCTCCGGACTCTCGGGTACCCGGCATCAAAACCCCCCTACCTCGAACGGCGGCGAAGGGATTCGACTTCATGATGGAGTTGGGCCACCATCTCGGCCATCAGCCCGACACCCAACAAGATGAACCCGACTGTCTCCAGGAGCATCACCAGGTACAGAAGAGGCCTGAAGCCCATGCCCTCCACGAATCGCAGATAGAATGCAAGAGCACCCACAGCCGCACCCAGGGCGATCAGGGCGAAGCCCGAGAACCCGAAGAGAATCATGGGCTTCCGGGAGAAGAGGAGAAGGAACCAGACCGAGAGGAGGTCCATGAGGCCGGCGAAGATGCGGAACTTCCCCGAGTACTTGGAGACGCCGGCCCGCCGAGGGTGAAGGCGAATATCGATCTCCGACACCGAAAAGCCCCGGGCGTGAGCCAGCACCACGAAGAACCGGTGCCAGTCATGCCGCATGGGAAACTCCTCGACCACTTCCCGGCGGAACGCTTTCATGGAATTCAGATCCGAAACGGGAACGTCGAAGATCCTACGGCTCAGCCAGTTGTAGATCCGGGAGACGACCGGCTTCTCATACTCGCCCATCTTCCGGCCGGTGACCATGTCCCACCCCTCCTGGAGCTTGGCCAGAAAGCGGGGAATCTCCTCGGGCAGGTGCTGAAGGTCGGCGTCGAAGAGGACCAGATAGGCCCGGTCCGTGGCTTCCGCCGCAGTCACCAGAGCCTCCGTCTTTCCAAGGTTGGTCCGATGTCGGAGCACCCGAAGGTTCGTCCACCCCTCCCCTTCCCTCTCCGCCAGCTCTCCGGTGCCGTCATCGGAGCCATCGTCCACCAGTATGACCTCACCCTCGAGCTCGAACTCCTGGAAAGCCTCCTTCAGCTCCCTGATCAACTCCGGGATCACGGGAGCCTCGTTATAGGCCGGCACGATCACGGCGAAGTCACGCCGCATCTCGGGAGATAGGGACCCAGCTGCCTCAGGGGCGTTCATGGTTTCGACTACACCCGTTTTCGCATTCGGGCCGGGAGGATACCCAGCTGATCTCGATATTTGGCCACGGTCCTGCGAGCGATGTTCACGCCCTCGGCCTTGAGGAGATTCACGATGGCCTGGTCGGTCAGAGGCCGTTTCGGGTTCTCATCGTCGACCAGCGTCTGGATCTTCGCCTTGACGCCCCGGGCCGAGATGTCTTCACCGGACGTGGTGGAAAGACCACTGGAAAAGAAGAACTTCAGGGAGAGAACGCCCCGGGGAGTCTGAACGAACTTGTCGTTGGTCACCCGTGACACGGTGGACTCATGCATCTCGATATGTTCCGCGACTTCTCTCAGAGTCAGAGGCCTCAGATGCTGGACCCCTTTCTCGAAGAAGGCACGTTGACGGTCCACGATGAAGCTCATGACCTTGAGCATGGTCTGTCGACGTTGCTCGATGGCCTGGATCATCCAGTTGGCCGAGTTCAGCCTGGATGAGATGAATTCTTTGTTCTCCCCGGTGAATTTTCCCTTTTCCCTGGCCACCTCACGGTAGGCCCGGGAGAGGCGTAGGCGCGGAAGGCTGGTGTCGTTGGCGAAAACCATATACTCCCCATCGATCTTCTCCACGATCAGGTCCGGAATGACGTACCGATCGGGATCGGAAGAGTGTCGGAGTCCCGGTTTCGGATCCAGCTTCGCGATCTCGTCGGCGGCGTCCTGGACCTCCAATGGGGTGATTCCCCTCGCCTTGGCGATCTCGACCCATCGGTGGTTGATGAGATCTTCGAAATGTTCGTCCACGAGAGCCGCAGGGAGAGAATCGGCGAGATCCTTCCGGGCGAGCTGGATCATGATGGATTCCCTCAGATCCCTGGCTGCGATCCCAGGGGGATCGAAGGTCTGGATCGTGGCCAGCACCTCCTCCACTTCCACCAACTCATACGGTTGGAAAAGGGCCTCCAATTCCCTCTCTTCCTCTTCCTTCTCTCCCTCATCTTCGAACTCGGTGGCATCCAACCGTTCCAGAGCGACCACCCGGGCCTCATCCAGCCAGATATTCATCCCCGACAAGATCTCTTCAAGGGAGCATGAGAGAGACCCATCGTCGTCCACATTCCCGATGATCTCTTCTCCCAGCCTGATTTCCCTTTCCGATAGGGTCAGATATTGGAGCTGGTCCATGAGGAAATCCCGCAGATCCGGCACTTCCACCACGGTAGGTTGAAAGTACTCCTTTTGCTCGAATTGTTGTTTTCGACCCCCGGCATCGAAGCCGTCCAGGAGGATCTCCTCCCAGTCGATTTCATCCGCATCCTCGTCCTTTCCCTCTTCGTCCAGCTCCACCTCCTCCTCGACATCGGCTTCTTCCATCTCCAGGAAGGGGTTCTCGGCCAACTCCTGCTTGAGGTGTTGCTGAAGGTCCAGGAGGGGCATGTAGAGCAACTCCATCGCCTGGTAAAGGCGGGGGTTGATCTTCATCTCCTGCCGGAGATGGACGCTCAGGGAGAGCCGGGTGCTGAAGCCGCTCATACCTTCGCCCGGGGCTGGGGGTAACGACTCCGCATACGCGTCGTCAGTGTGGGCCCGAAGTAGATATCGGCGACCTCGTCGTTCCAAACCAGCTCTGATACACTTCCACTGACCCGAATTCGTCCCTCGTACATGATGTAGGCTCTGTCCACGATCTCCAGCGTCTGTTCGACGTTGTGGTCTGAGATGATAGCGCCAATTCCCCGGTCTTTGAGGCCATGGACGATCTGCTGGATATCGTTCACCGCGATGGGATCGATCCCGGCAAAAGGCTCGTCCAGAAGCATGAACTTCGGCCGTTGAACCAGAGCCCGGGTGATCTCCAGGCGCCTGCGCTCACCCCCAGAGAGAGAATAGGCCTTGTTCTTCCGAAGGTGAGCGATGGAAAGCTCATCGAGAAGATGCTCCAGCCGGGCTTTCCGCTCGGCCCTGGGAAGGCCCAAGGTTTCCAGAATCGCCATGACGTTGTCTTCCACCGTGAGCTTCCGGAACACCGACGGCTCCTGAGCCAGGTACCCTACCCCCAAACGGGCCCGTTGGTACATGGGAACGCCGGTAAGCTCCCTCTCATCCAGGTAGACCCTCCCCTCATTGGGGGGAATCAGCCCCACAATCATATAGAACGTCGTAGTTTTCCCGGCACCGTTGGGGCCCAGGAGGCCCACGATCTCGCCCTGGCGAACACGGATGCCGACCTCATCCACGACCTTCCGCTTCCGATAGATCTTCGTGAGGCCCTCGGCAAAAAGCCTGCTTCCTTCGACCTGGGTCTCCTGCGGAGCCAGGTCGTTACCGCTCATGTCCAAGAGTTCATCCTGGGTTGTCATCCCCCCGATCCTCCTCCCGTGCGGACGAGCCTCACCACGGATTCTGCCCCGCCGGGCCCTTGCCCACCTCTGATGACCCCGGATGTGTCCGGCACGGCCACGGAGTCAACGGCCTCGCCCCGCAGAGAGACCGGCTCCAGATGAATCCCCCGGGTCTGGCCAATCACCTCCATTCGCTCCGCCTCACCCTCCTCGTTGAGGAGGATCGTGATTTCGTCGCCAACCACATAATGGATGGCGAACTGGCCTCCTTCGGCTACCACCGTGGAGTCGGATGCCGCCATTCGGTACATGCTCCGGGCTCCCACCCTGGCCACCAACCGTTCGAGCTGGAAGTCCACCTTGGCCGTATCGGCTTCGACGACCTCCCGATCCCGATCAGGGAGGGGCTCATCCGTCACTGCCAAAGAATCACTTCCTTCAACGAAAAAGGCCACGATGGTATCCCCCACCACCCAGTCCCGAGAGATCAGGGGCGGCGTATCGGGCGTATTCAGGGAATCCAGCCCTGCCGCCTCTCCCCGGGCGTTCCCCATGGCCCACACTTCCTCCAGGACCTCCCCCGGGGCAAGGACTTCCAGAGAGTCCCCTTCAAGGATGAAATCCTGAGCGAGAGCGTAAGGGCGCCAGGGAAACTCCTCCAGCCCCAGCTCCCGTGCCGCCAAAGGAGGCGCACCGCGCAATAGGCGCTCCCGTTCTTGGGCTTCTTCGTCCATTTCCGCGAAAAGGGAATCGGCCACCGCATCTCTCCGGGCAACCAATCGCTCCATCCGCCCTTCCGTGAAGAAGAGAGTGACGATGGGAGCCAACAGCCGGAGATCCTCCCCATCCAGGACGGCCTCGCCGGTGGCAACGGCCTCCCGGATTTCATCCTGGGGAATATCCAGCCGGATCGCCTCAGCAGCCAAATCCGTCTGGCCGATGGTCACCCTGGCATCCCGGTAAAGGAAGAGAGCGCCCTGGTCTTGATCGTACTCCAGGGAGTCGGCCATGGCCGTGAGGGAGTCCCGGGTCGCGACAACCGAACCGGTCGCCCTGAAGAAACGACTTCCTTCCAGGACAAACCGCTGGGCGTCGATTTCGTAGGGAACTTGCTCAGCTTCGGACTCGACT
>JAUXEE010000263.1 GCA_030618065.1 Gemmatimonadota bacterium | reverse complement strand
ATTTCGTCCACAACCCTCCCCGCCACACCATGGTTTTCGTAGCCATGGATGCCGAAGAGATGGGTCTACGGGGCTCCCGGGCCTTCGTGGAGGCCGGGTGGCCCGAGGAAATGGTCCTGAACGTGAACTTGGATATGTTGGCTCGAAGTGATTCCCTTCTCTTCGCCGCCGGCCCCTATCACTACCCCCGACTCCTCACGATCCTGGACACGGTCCAGGGACGACCGCCCGTCGTCCTCCGCTTCGGGCATGACCAGCCCGGGGTGGAGGGCATGCAGGACTGGACGAGATCTTCGGATCACGCTCCTTTCCACGCAGAAGGAATCCCCTTCGTCTACTTCGGCGTCGAGGATCATCCGGACTACCACCGCCCCTCGGACGAGTTCGAACGGGTTGATCCAGCCTTCTATCTAAACGCTATCCGGACGGTCTTGGCCGGGGTGTTGGCGTTGGATCAGGGGCTGGACAGTGACCCCCCCCTTTAGCCCTGCCATAGGGAGGCATCCATGAGGCCTTTTCCCAGCTCCTTCCTGAGATTCGCCACGCTCGGCGTAATCCTCCTCTCCGTCGTCCCCCTCGACGCACAGATCACCCAGGACCGGTCCCTGGTTCCGGCCGGCATTCGGGATCCCATCCTCCTGGAGTATTCAGGGGAGCTGGCCTATGCCCATGTCCAGCTCCTGGCGCTGAACCGCCAGCGCTCGGTGGAAGAGTATGCCGAGACCTACATGGAAACCGCCTACATGGAGGAGATGGCTACCCGCTATGGCCTCTCGGATGTCCGGGTGGACTACTTCCCCACCGGCGATGTGTGGGTACCCGAAGTCGGGGATCTCTGGATGGTGGAGCCCTCCCAGAAGAAGATCGCCAGCCTGACCATGGTTCCGGCGGCGCTCGCCTCAGGGAGCACCAGTGGGGAGGTGGAGGCCGAAGTCGTCTACGTGGGATCCGGGAGCCCGTCGGATTACGCCGGGAAGGACTTGGCGGGGAAGATCGTCCTCGGCAACGGCTCCGTCGGGCCGGTGTTCTCCACCGGGGTAGGGCGGTTCGGGGCCGCGGGGGCCCTGGGTACGGGGAGTTCCGGTGTCAACGGTGACCGCCCAGGTTACAGCCTGGACCAGATCGGTTGGGCCTCGATTCGGCCGGCGGAAGGCATCTCGGGTTTTGGATTCAACCTTTCGTTGAGACAGTTCACCGAGCTCCGGAACCTGCTGGAGCGAGGTCAACGGGTGGTCCTGCGCGCCAAGGTGAAGACCCGGGTCGTTCCCGGGCGAATGAATGTGGTGTCGGCTGCCATTCCCGGTACCGATCCTGAGGCCGGGGAACTCATGATCGTCTCCCACCTCTTCGAGCGGCCACCCACCCCGGGGGGTTCGGATAATTGCAGTGGTGTGGCGGTGACGCTGGAGATCGGGCGTACCCTGGCGGAGCTGATCAGGCGTGGTGAGCTGCCCCAGCCAAAGCGGACCATCCGGTTCCTCTGGGTCCCGGAGATCTCCGGCTCCCGGGCCTTTATGTACGCCAACCCCGAGCTTCAAAACCGTATCATCGCTGCAATGAACTACGACATGCCCGGAGAAGACCTGGAGGAGACGGACAGTTATCTCCGGATGAAAATGACCCCCGACTCCCGGCCGAGTTACCTGAACGACCTCATCGGGGACCTCCTCCGATTTACGGACCAGACGGACATCCGCACCCAGACCGGGAACAACTCCCCCTTCAATTACCGGCTGGTGCCCTTCATCAGCTCCAGCGACCACATCGTGTTCCTGGATGCTGGAATCCCGGCCATGCAGTTCAACCATTGGCCCGACAATTTCTACCACTCCAGCGGGGACGTAGCCGAACGGACGGATCCTACGGAGATGAAGCGAACCGGCTTCATCGGGGCGTCGTCCTTCTTCTACCTGGCCACCGCCGGTGCGGACGAAGCCATGGACCTCGCCTGGGAGGTGTCAGCGAACGGGGAGAGGTGGATGGCCGAGGTGGTTCGGCAAAGCGTGAGGTTGATGAACGTGGGGGCGGACGACTTGCATGAGAGATACAAGGCTGCCCACAACAAGGTCTACGGGGCGTTCACCCGAGGGATGGGCGGATTGGCTTCGGTCATGGACCTGTCGGCGGCTCCCGAACTCATGAAGCTGGTGGATGCCCTCACCGAGAGCCTGGCGGCAGTCCGGGATCTTCAGTTTGAGAAAGTCGAGGGTATCTACAGGGCGAGGGCTCGGGAGTTGGGCGTTGAGCCCCGCCGGTTGTCGGCGACCGAAGAGGAGCAGGCTTTCGACAAGGTGGTTCCTCGAAAGCTTCACGAATTCTATTCGGACGAGTATCGGGAAGCCTCTGCTCGGCTGCGGCAATTATTGCCGTCGGGAATGAGCCTCCCCAGGCTGGCCTCAACGGAAATCCCATGGTTCGTGAATGGGGAGAGAAGTATCACGGAAATCTGGAAGTTGGTCCGAGCCGAGTACGGAAATGTCACAACCTCCTCCGATCCGTGGAAGTTCGCCTACGTTTTGACACCTGATTCCCCCGATGTCGAGCTGGCCGATGTGGCTGCCTACATCGATGCTATGGAAAAGGCCGGATTGGTAGAAACCCAGGGGCGGTGACGGCCCTGAATACCGATAGAAAACCCGCTTTTCACACCTCCGGCCCAGCCTTTTTGGGCCGGAGGCTGTAAAAGGACTTTCCATCAGCCCGGCTTTCCGGGGGCTTGCAGGTGTAAAAAGCCTTTCCATCCCATGAACGTTCCTGGCCCGAGGGTTGAAGGAAACCGTACTTGTCGTGGGCACGCGACAGGCCGCTCCGGCTGTTGTTTTGGGTGGTCCGGGACTGTCGGCTCTCCGTGGTACCGTTTCGACTCCCTGTCAATTAATCCCTGTTTTTCAATGGGTTTCCTCTCCTTTTTCACCCGGCTCTTCCCCAACGCGGCGCTTGACCCCGCCCATGTCCTTCCCCCAAACTCACCCGAATGGAATCTGAATATTGGCACGAAATCTCGGGCTCTCTCCCCTGGCTTGGTTCTTGCCGAAAGTAAACGAATGTATTTCTCCGCCCCTCGTGCACAGAAGCCGGGCGGAAAAGCACCTCGAGCAAGCTGAATTCAAGCTTCGACTTCAGGGAGGATCGAATGGGCGAAGGCCGGATAGTCGACCCTGGCCGTCTTCATGGACGGCTGATGAGCCTCTTGCTTCTTGCAGGGATCGTTGCCCTTTCCGGGTGCGATGGTGACACGCTCTATGATGCGGTACCGGGGGACGTCGATCCGCCGGTTGTCACGGTCCTTTCCCCGGTGGACGGGGCCGATGTCCAGGCTGGTGTGCGTGTTCCCATCCGGGTGTCCGCTACGGACGAGGAGGGTGTCTCAACGATAACCCTGCGGATCACCGGAGCCGTGACCGAGACCATCCTCCTTCGTTTCGTTCCGGCCCGAACCGAGGTTCAGGCTGATACGGCCATAACCGTGCCCGTGGGCGCCGTGGGCAACATCCAAATCGGCGCCTCAGGGGTCAACACCCAGGGAGTCGAGGGACAGGCGGAGAACGTCGTCCTGACCATTTCCACGGTGGATGGTCTGGCGCCATGGGTAAGCCTCTCGGTGGAAACGGCTCCTCGAAGGGAGCTTACCGATCGGATCAAGGTGACGGTCAGGGCCTATGACAACCCCGGAGGCTCGGGCATCGCCAGCACCGCCCTCACCGCCATCGTCACCAACACCAATCGCACCGATACACTGGTGCTGAACCCTTCAAATGACTTCGTGGGCCAGGCGTCGGACACGGCAGTGAGTGAGTTCTCCTATACCCCGCCCTTCGTCGATCCACTGGAACTCCCTGATACCCTCAGGATCGTCTTCTTCGGGATCGCTCACGATCAGGAGGGGAACTGCGGTGGAGCGGTAGAGAAGGACCTTACAGACCAGGTGGCCTGCTCTTCGGCGGTCATCGCTGGGGGGTCCTACCTGATCGCCAACGCCGTGACGGATGCCCGGCAGATCATCGCCGT
>JAUXEE010000015.1 GCA_030618065.1 Gemmatimonadota bacterium | reverse complement strand
GCCCGTCGTCTTCATTCTCTTCCTGTTCAAGGGTCGGCTTCCCAGGTGGGGAAGGGAGTTGGCCTTCGTCTTGGCCCTGATCTCGGGGGTGGGCGTCGTCCTCCAGTTCTTTCCAGGAATGGGCCAGAAGAACGGGGAAATCCTGGCATTCTGTCTACCCATGAACCTGGCTCTCTGGGCTGGGGCGGTGCGGCTTGTACCGAGGGGGGAGAGAGGAGCCAATGGCGGCGGAGGAGAAAGCTGGGTGATGGAGATTTGATGGTCTCAGGGCGTGGAGCCTCCTCGATGGCCTCAGGGCCCCGGTCCACTCTGAACTGGCCGGTTTGGGGAGGGGCCCTCGGTTCGGCCCTCCTTCTCACCCTGGCCCAACCACCCTTCGGTTTTCTCCCCCTCTCTTTTCTGGCTCTCGTCCCCCTGATCGTCTGCCTGGCCTCTCTTCCACCCGGCCCTTCCGGTCGGTGGCAGGCGACCCTCCTGGGCCTCGTTTTCGGTGTGGCCTTCTGGGGCTTCGCCCTGATCTGGGTGCCCATGGTGGTGGGGTCCTCCTTCCCATGGGCCTACCCTGGGTACGCGCTCCTATTGGTTCTCCTCGGAGGCCTGTCCGCTCTCTTCGGTTGGGTCACTCACCACCTCTACCAGGAGAGGGGCCTTCCCCTGGGGTTGGCCATTCCCTTGGCGTGGGTCGGGGTGGAATGGATCAAGGCCCATTTCCCATTCGGCCTGGCCTTCCCCTGGCTGGGCTTGGGCATCACGCTGAGCGAGTGGCCGGACTTCTTGGGATTGGCCGAGTGGACGGGGGAGGGGGGCGTCGCCTTCTGGCTTGCCGGGGTGAACGGACTCGTCTCCGGGAGAATCCTGGGTGCGAGATCCCGACGGAACCTCGCACCCTGGCTTCTGTTGGGTGGAGTGGTCCTTTTTCCCTCAGTTTTGGGGGTGGTGAGGGCACGGACCCTTCCTCTGGAGGGTGGACCGAGAGTGGTGGTGGTAGGGACCCATGTTTCTCCCGAGCTTCGACGAACTCCTCTGGACGCGGGGTTGGAGGCCATGGCCCAGGTTGAAAGGGCATTGCAGGCGGTTGATCCGGAATTGGCGGACCTTCTGGTGCTCCCGGAGGCCACGATTCCTTTTCCCCTGGAGGGAAGGGATGCCCTCGGTGCCAGAAGGGCCCTGGCCGCCATGGCGGCGGAATCGAATGTGCCGGTGGTCTTCGGAGCCTTGGGCCGAGTCGCTTCGGGGGCCGCGGAGGGTTCCCTCACCAACTCCGCCTATCTCCTCTCCCCCGGGGATTCTCGGATCCAGAGGTACGATAAGGCCCGATTGGTTCCTGGAATGGAGGCGGGTTTCTACCATCCGGGATCGGGCCGAGAAACCTTCAATGCAGGAGATTGGATCGTCGGGCCCCTTCTATGCTACGAATCCCTTTTTGGCGGATCGGCTCGGAAGAGCCGAAAAGCCGGGGCCCAACTCCTCGTGAACCTCAGCAGCGACATTTGGTTTGGCCACGAGAACACTCTCCTCGGGTCTCTCTTTCTTCATCAACACCCTGCCCACCTGGTCCTCAGGGCCGTAGAGAACCGAATGCCGGTCGCCCGTGCAGCGAATGGGGGCATTTCCTTCCTCCTCGGCCCACGGGGACGCGTCCTGTCCGAGGTGGTTCCTCCGGAAGGCGGAGTGACCGAGGCACGGCTTCCCATCTATTCTGGCATGACCCTTTTCTCCCGGATAGGAGATTGGGTGGGTCCGGGGTCCGCCCTCCTGTGCATCATCCTCCTCCTGGTGGGGCGTTCCTCGAACCATCTCGGCAAGTTTCCGGGGAGCCGGGTGGACTCCTGATCTCGGGTTGAACTCGATTCCCATTTTTCCTATACTTCTTGGCTAAACGGGCCTTCCCGGGCCCGTTCCTACTTGAGGACCCGGAGTAAGAAATGAAGGACGGAATTCACCCGGACTACAAGCCGGCGACCATCGTCTGCGCCTGTGGAAACCGTGTCGACACCATGTCCACGCAGGATGAGATCCACGTTGAGATTTGCTCTGTCTGCCATCCGTTCTACACGGGCAAGCAGAAGCTGGTGGATACCGCTGGACGGGTGGACCGCTACAAGAAGATGTACGGGAAGGTCTCCAAGTGAGTTCCCTGGCCGGGGCGGGGGACCCCCGGCCGGCGGTGCTCCTCCATCTTTCCCACGTTTCGCGTACTCTACGGGGTTTCCGCCAGATTCGGTGAAGCCCTGATCTCCATGAAGAATCCCATCGTTGATCCTCGGTTGCTCCAGCGCCTGGCTGAGGCCGTGGCACGCCTGGAGGAGATTGACGAAGAGCTCTCGGATCCGGTTGTAGCCGGGGATCCGGAACGCCTCCGGATTCTTGGCAGGGAGCGCTCCGAGCAGGTGCCCATTGTCAGGGCTGCCCGAGAGATTCAGCGTCTCGACGAAGAGTATGTTTCCGCTCAGGGCCTGGCCGAGGACTCGGACGAGCCGGAGATGAGGGAGCTGGCCCAGGAGGAGATGGAGGATCTGAAGGAGCGCCTGTCCTGCCTGGCCAAAGAGGCGCGGGAGTTCCTGGTTCCCCAGGATCCCCTGGAGGATCGGCCGGCGGTGGTGGAGGTTCGGGCGGGTACCGGGGGGGACGAGGCGGGCCTCTTCGCAGGGGATCTCTTTCGGATGTACCGGCGGTTGGCCGAGCGGAAGCGTTGGACCATCGAGTTGATCAGCCTCTCCGAGGGAATCCCGGGGTCGGTGAAAGAGGTGATCTTCTCCATTCGTGGGCGAAGGGTTTACGGACAGATTCGCTATGAGTCGGGGGTCCATCGGGTTCAAAGGGTACCCAAGACGGAGAGCTCGGGGCGAATCCACACCTCCGCCGCCACGGTGGCAGTCCTCCCCGAGGCGGAGGAAGTGGATCTGAAAATCGACCCTTCCGATCTCCGCGTCGACGTCTTCCGTTCCTCGGGTCCCGGGGGGCAGTCCGTCAACACGACGGACTCAGCCGTTCGTATCACGCATCTTCCTTCGGGGTTGGTGGTGAGCTGCCAAGACGAGAAGTCCCAGCACAAGAACAAGGCCAAAGCCTTGAAGGTGCTCCGGAGTCGGCTCCTGGACATGAAGATTGCCGAGCAGGAGGCCAGCCGGGCCCGGGAACGCCGGTTGCAGGTGGGGACCGGAGACCGGTCCGCAAAGATTCGCACATACAACTTTCCCCAGAATCGGGTCACAGATCACCGCATCGGCCTCACCTTGCATCGCTTGGAGGAGGTGCTGGACGGGGATCTCGATGAGATCATCTCGGCCCTCCGCCTCGCTCAGGAAGAGGAGCGACTGGAAGCTACCGGAGAGTGATCCGGTCTGGGTCGGAATCCGGAGACGGTCATCCCCCTGGCCCGGGAGAATCCTGGACTCCTATTCGCCTCACCCGCTGGAGTGGGGAGTACCTGCGGGGAAAGGGGGTGGAGAGCGGCCGGTTGGACGCCGAGCTCATGCTGGCTCGAGTACTGAACATCGGCCGCCTCGATCTCTACCTGCAGTTTGATCGGCCTCTCCACACACGGGAGTTGGAAGCCTTCAAGGCCCTCCTGGTCAGAAGAGCTTCCCGGGAGCCACTTCAGTATGTGCTGGGGGTGTCCGTGTTCCGGGAAATCGACCTTCGAACAGATTCCAGGGCTCTCATTCCACGGCCGGAGACAGAGATCCTGGTGGGGGAGATCCTGGCCTGGGCCAGCCGACAGGGAGGCCATCTCACCGGGGTAGACATAGGCATCGGGTCCGGGGCCATTGCCCTCTCCCTCCTGAAAGAGGGTCCCTTCCAGATTCTGGTCGGGACCGATTCCTCCAGGGACGCCCTGGATCTGGCCCGGGAGAATGCCCTCTCCCATGGCTTGGCCGAAAGGATCGAGTTCAGGGAGGGCTCCCTCTTCGAGCCCCTCCAGGAGGGGGAGCGGTTCGACGTGGTCATGTCCAACCCTCCCTATGTACCCGAGGGGGAGCGAGGCTCCCTCCAGGCTGAAGTCCGGGATTGGGAACCGTCGGAGGCTCTGTTCGCCGGTCCCCAAGGGTTGGATATTCTCCTCCCCCTTGTGAGGGGCGCTCCGTCTTTTCTCAGGGCAGGAGGGCTTCTCGCGACGGAGGTGGGTGACGGCCAGGGGATCGAGGTGGTCCGGGCCATGGAAGACACGGGGGCTTTCCGAGAGGTGTCGATCCGGCCCGACCTGACCGGGCGGGGGAGAGTGGCCTTGGGGGTGGTCTCCGGGTAGGATTTGGCGGATCTTAGAAAGCGTTTCACATGAAAGGGTAGTGATGCAAGAGATCATGGAGATGGCGGAGCGGCTGGGGCAGTCTCTGGCGCGCACCGATGAATACCAAGCTCTTCGGAAAGCCATCGCGGCCTCGGGTGATGACAGGGAGCTTGCGGAGCTCCAAAGTCAGATCCAGGAGTTGGAGCAGGCCATGCAAAGCCGGCTTCAGCAGGGTGAGGAGCCGACGGAAGAGCAGGGTAGGGAGTACGAAGGTTTCTTCTCCCACCTCCAGGCCAACGCCTCGTACCAACGTCTGGTTTCGGCCCAAGCCAACTTCGATAAGGTGGTAGCCAAGGTGAACCAGACCATTCACCAGGGGATTCAAAAGGGGGCGGAAAGCCGGATCATCCTTACCTGAGGGTCCCAGACATGGTCGAGAAGGGTCTCAAAATCTTGCGTGAGCCGGTGTACCGGATCATCGATCCGGTGGTGCGGTGGCTCATACGCCTGAGGATCCACCCCAACGCCATTTCCACCGCAGGGTTCGTGGTGACACTGGTGGCCGGGCTTTTCTACCATCAGGATCATGTACGGACTGCGGGCGTTTTGGTCCTTTTCGGGGGGGTGATCGACATCTTCGACGGCCGAGTGGCTCGGGAAAGCGGCCTCGAATCCAAATTCGGAGCCTTCTACGATTCCACCCTTGATCGACTCAGCGAGGTCGTCGTGTTCGTGGGCCTCGCCTCCCTCTACAACACCTTCCGAGCTGATGTGGAAGATGTGGCCATGGTCTACGTCATTCTCATGGCTCTGGGGGGATCTCTCATGGTGAGCTATACTCGGGCCAAGGCCGAAAGCCTGGGGTTGGACTGTAAGGTGGGCCTCATGGAAAGGGCCGAGAGGGTGGTCCTTTTAGGCCTGGGTTCGGCCGTCTTCGGGCTTGCCTGGGATGGTCTGGCCCTTGATTTGATCATCATCGTCGTGGCGGTCTTGACGAATCTCACCGCCATTCAACGAATCGTCTGGGTCTACCAGCATGGGAAGGGTGTCCCATTGGAGTAAACTGCGACCGGAACGATTTCCGGTACGAGGAAAGGAAAATACTGATCATGAAACGTCCTGAGATTAAGGGATCGGAAGGCCGCCTGGGGATCCTGCTCCCTGGCATGGGAGCGGTGGCGACCACCTTTATTGCGGGTGTTGAAGCGGTTCGGCAGGGGTTGGCCAGACCCATTGGGAGTCTCACCCAGATGAACATGATTCGGTTGGGTAAGAGGACAGATGATAGGAATCCCCGGATCAAGGATTTCGTACCTCTGGCCGGCTTGGATCAACTGGTCTTCGGCGGTTGGGATCCCATTCCGGACGACGCCTTCAAGAGTGCGTTGAACGCTGGGGTTCTGGAGCGTTCCCACCTGGATCCCATCGCGGACTTCCTGGGTGCCATCCAGCCCATGCCGGCGGTCTTCGATCCGAAGTACGTGAAGAAGCTGGATGGGCCCAATAAGAAGATGGCGTCGAACAAGCGGGAGCTTGCCGAAGCCCTTCGGGCGGACATTCGCCGCTTCCGCGAAGAGAGGGGTTGCGACCGCTTGGTCATGATCTGGTGCGGCTCCACAGAGATCTTTCTCCGGCCGGGGCCGACCCATGAAACCCTGGAGGCTTTCGAGAAGGCTATGGAGGAAAACGACCCCTCCATCGCTCCCAGCATGCTCTACGCCTATGCCGCCCTCATGGAGGGAGTGCCCTATGCCAACGGGGCCCCGAACCTCTCAGCGGATTTTCCGGCGCTGGAGGCGCTGGCCGTCGAGAGGGGCGTTCCTATTGGCGGAAAAGACTTCAAGACCGGCCAGACCCTGATCAAGACCATTCTGGCGCCGGGGTTGAAGGCCCGGATGCTGGGTTTGCACGGATGGTTCAGCACGAACATCCTGGGGAACCGGGATGGAGAGGTGTTGGATGATCCCGAATCCTTCAAGACCAAGGAAGAGTCGAAGCTGGGGGCCCTGGAGCACATCCTCCAATCCGATCTCTACCCCGAACTCTACGGGGAGATGTACCACAAGGTTCGGATCAATTATTACCCTCCCAGAGGTGACAACAAGGAGGGTTGGGACAACCTGGATATCTTTGGGTGGATGGGGTATCCGATGCAGATCAAGGTGGACTTCCTCTGTAGGGACTCCATTCTGGCTGCGCCCATTGTCCTTGATCTGGCCCTTTTCATGGACCTGGCCATGCGGTCAGGGATGTCGGGGATTCAGGAGTGGCTCTCCTTCTACTTCAAGAGCCCTCAAACGGGAGAGGGCCTCTACCCGGAACATGACCTCTTCATCCAGCATCGGAAGTTGAAGAATACCCTTCGTTGGATGATGGGTGAGGATCTCATCACCCATCTGGGGATTGAATATTATGACAGGGAGGTTCTTTGAGGAACGGTCTCTTCATCGTGCTGGAGGGGGTGGAGGGCGCCGGAAAAAGCACCCAGGCAAGCCTGTTGTCAGCATGGTTCGAGAGCCTGGGCCTCCCTCATACAGTGGCCAGGGAACCCGGGGGGACCCCGGTGGGGGAGGCCATCCGGAGGGTGGTCCTGGACCGGGGGGATCTCACCATGCCCCCGGAGACCGAGCTTTTCCTGATCCTCGGGGCCCGAGCCGCATTCGTTCGAGATGTGGTCCGGCCCGCCCTGGAGGATGGGCAAGTCGTGCTGGCCGATCGATTCGACCTCTCCACCTTCGCCTACCAGGGGTATGGTCGGGGCCTCGATCTGGACCGGGTGAGGAGAGCCAATGAGATGGCTACGGGGGGAGTGAGACCCGACCTCTATCTGGTCCTGGACCTTCCGGTGGAGGCCGGGTTGGAAAGGAAGGGTGGAGTCGGCGGCGGGGACCGGATTGAACGAGAGGGGGCCTCCTTTCTCTCACGGGTCCGAGAGGGTTACAGAACCCTTGTGAAAGAGGTGCCCACGGCTCGGCTGGTCGCAGCCCATGGAAGCCCGGCGGAGGTTCAGGACTCCCTCCGGCGGATCTTGCAGGAAGACTTTCCAGAAACCTTTTCTGTCAAAGGGTTTAGCAAAAGAGGGACCGGTTCCCGGTCCCCATAATGTACGGAGCGTCATGAAAAGGTTCTCGACTATTGTTGCTCCTGGGCTGGTCCTCCTCACGGCCGTCCTGACGGGCGGTTGGTTCCTCCAGAAAGGGGTCAGCCAGGAGAAGAACGTCTATTTCCAGGTCCGGCTCTTCGAGGAAGTGATGAGCCATGTGCTGAGTAGCTTCGTGGACCCCGTCGACCGGGAGGACCTCTATCAGTCGGCCATCCAGGGTGTTCTCCAAGAGCTTGGAGATCCCAACACCTCCTTCATGCCGGCATCGACGGCGGATGACTTCCGGATTCGCATGGAGGGTGAATACGGGGGCGTGGGCCTCGAGGTGATCCCCAGAGAAGGTTGGGTGACCGTGGTGACTCCACTGCCTGGCACGCCGGGGACTCGGGCCGGAGTCCGGGCAGGAGATCAGATCGTGGAGGTGGAGAATCAATCCGTCGAAGGGTGGAATTCCGACGATGTGGTGGGAGCCCTCCGGGGCCGTCCAGGCACCGCGGTTTCCGTGAAAGTCAGACGGCCGGGGGTGGACGTACCGATTCCCTTTACCATCGAACGGGCCACGATTCAGCTTCGATCCGTCCCCTTCGTCATCGAGCTGGAGGATGGGATCGGGTACCTGCCCCTCCAGTCTTTCAGCGAAACCTCCTTCGAGGAAGTAAAGAGGGCCGTGGACTCCCTCATGGCCGAAGGAATCGAGGAGTTGATTCTCGATCTCCGGGGGAACACGGGCGGGCTCCTGGATCAAGGGATCGCCATCACGGACTTCTTCCTTGACCCGGAACAAGTCGTGGTGGAAACCAGGGGCCGAGCCCCGGGCCAGAGCAAGACGTTCTCCGCCTTCCAGGGGCAGCCCTTCCCGGATCTGAGAGTAGTGGCTCTCGTGGACGAACGGAGCGCCAGCGCCTCTGAGATCATCGCCGGAGCTCTTCAGGACCATGACAGGGCCCTGGTTGTTGGAGCCCCCACCTTTGGGAAGGGCTCCGTCCAGACCCTCTTCCCCCTGACAGGCGGCAACATCCTGCGCCTGACGACAGCCCGGTGGTATACCCCCCTGGGGCGCTCCATCCACAAGGACCGGGAAGATCAGATCCTGGCTATGGAGAGGAGCGCTCTGACCCTCACGGGGGTTTTGGCCACCCTCCCGGATACCGTTACGAAGCCGGTTTTCACGACAGAAGGGGGACGGACGGTTCTGGGTGGAGGCGGTATCGTCCCCGATGTTCTGGTGATGGCAGACACCCTTTCCTCCTCGGAGATGGAGGCCCTCAGGGAACTGGATCGTAGCGCCGGGAGTTTTGTCACGGCCGTTTTCAACTACGCCGTAGAGTACCTTCAGGAGCATCCTGATCTGGACCCGGCTTTCAACCTGAGCCGGACCGATCTCCAGGAGATCCAAGCCCACCTGGCCATTTCCGAGGTGGAACTGACTCCAGCAGCCTTCGAAGCCGCCGAACGATTCATCCGATTTCAGGTGGAACGTGAGATCGCCCTGAAAGCCTGGGGGGATGTGGGGGAGTTCCGGAGGATGGTTTTCCAGGACCGCGCGCTCCAACGGGCCCTTCACCTTCTTGAAGGATCGACGTCAACCGGTGAGCTCCTGGAGCTGGCCACCGACCCCGCCTTCTCCGACTGGGTGCCCCTCCCCGAGACCCAGGGGGAAGAGAACGACCCGATGGTAACGGCCGGTTCCTAGCAAATGAGCCTGTTGGCTCTCGCCCTCACCCTCCTCTATGGGGGAGTAGTGGGGGTGGTGTCGGGGTTGGTTGGTGTAGGAGGGGGGATCGTCATGGTTCCCCTCCTCTATGTCCTCTTCGCCCACCCGGAGTGGAGCGGAATCTCCATCCCGCCGGTGTACCATGCCGTAGTAGCTCATGCCACGAGCCTCTTTGTCATCGTACCCACAGCCGTAGCTGGGATCCTGGCGTACCATCGCTCGAAGCTGGTGGCTTGGAGGGTCGCCCTACCCATGGCCGGCGCCGCGGTCGTAGCTGCCATGGGAGGAGTCCAAGTGGCGGTTCGTCTTCAACCCGAGCTTTTGAAGGCGGGCTTTGGAGCTTTCCTTTTCGTCAGTGGTTTGAACTTGCTCATCGCTTCCCGCTGGGAAGGGCGAGGCGGTGACGGAGGCAACAAGGGCCTGGCCTTCGCTGTGGCGGGAGGAATCCTGATTGGATTCATCACCGCCCTCCTGGGGGTAGGTGGTGGGATCGTGGCCATCCCTCTTCTCATCTACCTGGTTCGGTTGGATGTGAAGAAAGTGGCTGCCACATCCCTTGGAATCGTGGTCTTCTCGGCTCTGACCGCAGCCCTTACCTATGCCCTCAACGGGTGGGGGCATCCGGAGCTTCCTCCTGGCTCCGCAGGGTACATCTTTCTCCCCGCGGGTCTCGCTCTCCTCCCGGGGGCAGTTCTTACGGCCCGGTTCGGGGTTAAACTCAATCAGAGATTGAACCCACGAGCCCTGAAGGTTCTTTTCGGTTTTGTGTTTCTCCTGATCGGGCTCCGGCTGCTCCTTGGGAATATCCAAGGGGCTCTGAGTTAAGGCGGCTCTGCGCAAGTGGGGCACGCCGGTTTGACCTGCGAGCGCTCGGTCGTCTCGTTTCGATCGGCTCGAGAGCCACAGGGCCACGGGGCCATGGGGCCACAGGGCCATGGGGTCCGAATGGGGCATTCCCCGGCCCATGGAATTGGAGATCTTCATCTTGTGTGAGCCGTGATGCAGGCCAGCCTCGACTCCCAGCGCTTGACCCTGATCCAGCTCAGCGTTGCCCTTGCCGCCAGGGACTCTGGATGCCTGAGAAGGGCCCTGGAGGAAGGAGCCCGCCTCGAGGACAGCGTCCAGGTGGAGGAGGTGATCCTCCAGAGTTACCTCTTTCTGGGGTATCCCATGGCCCTGAATGCCTTTGCCCTTTGGCGGGAGATTTCCGGAAGGGGGGCGGGGGAAGGAGTCCCGGACGAATGGACGGTCTGGGGTGAGCGGGGGGAGGACGTCTGCCGGACCGTGTATGGTGGGCAGTATGAGGGCCTCCGTCGCAACGTCAGAGCCCTACATCCAGACATGGAGCGATGGATGGTGGTGGAAGGATACGGAAAAGTTCTGGGCCGTCCGGGATTGGATTTGGCTACCCGGGAGCTCTGCATCACCGCTCTCCTGGCGGTCCTTCAAACGCCCCGTCAGCTCTATTCTCATCTGAGGGGAGCTTTGAGCGCCGGCGCCCTCCCTGAAGAGATTGAAGAGGCTCTCAGGATGGCCTGCATTCACCTCGATGCCGACGGATCCGCGGAGAGCTGGGCCGTCTGGGATCGGGTGCGGACCAGGACTCTGCGTACTCGGACCGGCGGACCCCCGGAAACCTCATAGCGGACCCCCGGAACCCTTATAGAAGGAGCATTCCACCATGTTCGTGGACCGTGCCGTGATCCATGTACAAGCGGGAACAGGGGGCTCTGGAGCCGAGGCGTTCCGGAGGGAAAAGGGCGTCCCTCGCGGCGGGCCCTCCGGTGGGGACGGGGGAAAGGGGGGCGATGTGATCATGGTGTCGGATCCCCAGCTCACAACCCTCCTCGATCTGACCAGTCGCCAACGCTACAAGGCCGAGCGGGGTCAGCACGGTGAGGGGAGCAATCGGACCGGTCGAGACGGAGAGGCCGTGGTGATTCGTGTACCTCCGGGTACGGTGGTTCGAGATATGGAGACCGGTGAGTTCCTCGGAGAGTTCCTGGAAACCGGGGATCGGTTGGTGGTGGCTCGGGGGGGGCGAGGAGGGCGGGGAAACGCCCGGTTCGCCACGTCCACGCATCAGGCACCTCGCCGGTGGGAGCCGGGGGCGGAGGGAGAAGAACGGAATGTGGTGCTGGAGCTGAAGCTCATCGCCGACGTGGGCCTGGTCGGGCAGCCGAATGCCGGCAAATCCACCCTGCTTGCCGCTATTTCGGAGGCTCATCCGAAGGTCGCCGACTATCCGTTCACCACTCTCACACCGAACCTTGGAGTGGTGCAGCTCCCCGACTTCCGTTCCTTCGTCGTGGCTGACATCCCCGGGATCATCGAGGGTGCCCATCAAGGCCGTGGACTTGGCTTCCAATTCCTTCGCCATATCGAGCGGACGCGGACTCTGGCTTTCCTGATCCCGGTGGACGTCGAAGATCCTCAGCTCGAGTACGACCAGCTCAGGGAGGAGGTGAGGAGCTACTCGGAGGAGTTGGCCCGGACCCCCCATTGTGTGGTCGTGACGAAGACCGATCTGCTGCCCCCGGAGGCCTCCCCCCCGGAGGTCACCGTGACGGATGCCTGGGGCGTCTTCTTCATAAGTGCCGTTGCGAGGAAGGACCTCAATCCACTCATGGAAAGCTTGTATGCCCAGACCCGAAAGGAAGTGGAGAAGGAGGGTGAGGAGGAAGGGGAGGAGTGGTGGATTCCCGAATAGGCCTCAGCCCTGAGGAGATCCGAGAGGTCGAAGCCCTCCTGCTCCTGAAAGAGCGTCGTGGGCTTGGCGACCGAGGGATCAGGAAGCTGGTGGACTCCCACGGCTCCGGCTCCCGAGCGCTCCAAGCCAGGGGTGAACAGATGGACCTGCTGAAAGCGTCCCCGGAGGTGGCCCCCATTTCTTCCTGGTTGGAGGAGGGCTTCGGGGTCCTCCCCATGACTTCCCCCAGGTACCCTTCATCCCTTTCCGAGTTGACGGACCCTCCACCCGTTCTCTTCTTGAAAGGGAGATGGGAACTTCTCACCAGACCCGCTGTGGCCATCGTCGGGTCCCGTCGCGCCACCGAAGTCGGACGTCGGGCAGCAGAGACCATGGGACGGGTTCTGGCGGAGGCCGGGGTTACCGTGGTCAGTGGTATGGCTCTGGGGATCGATGGAGCAGCCCACCGGGGAGCCCTCCAAGGAGGGGGGGATACCGTGGCGGTCCTGGGCTCGGGTTTCCGGGTGATCTATCCATTACCTCACAGCCCCCTCTTTCGTGAGATAGGAAAACGGGGGCTGTTGGTGTCCGAGTTTCTTCCCCATGAATTGGCTTTACCCCATCACTTTCCGAAGAGAAACCGGATCATTGCCGCACTCGCCCGGGCCGTGGTCGTGGTGGAGGCCGGGCGAAAGAGTGGCGCTCTCATCACTGTGGACCACGGGCTGGACCTCGGTCGGGAGATCTTCGTCACGCCCGGCTCGGTGGAAAACCCCCAATCCCAGGGCAGCAATGCCTTACTCCGGGAGGGTGCCCGGGTTCTTCCTGATCCTGCCGGCATTCTGAAGGAACTCGAGGAGCTGGGCCTCGAAGCTGGAAGACCGAGAGAGGGAGCCACCTCCTCTGAAGGTGCAGGCCCCGATATTCCTTCGGCCCTCCGACCCCTTTGGGCCGCTCTCTCCAAGGAGCCCGTGGGGGTGGATGAGGTGGCCGCCCGGGCTGCTGTGTCCCTCCCCGAGGCCCTGGCAGGACTGTCGGCTCTAGAGTTGGGGGGGTGGGTCCGCCACTGTCCCGGAATGAGGTTTCAACGCCGGTGAGCCTGAAAAAAGTCGCCTCTCCTTCCGGGCCTGTCCGCTCCGTCTATGTACATGCTCCCTTTTGCGCTCGCCGCTGTTTTTATTGCGATTTCGCCGTCACGGTTTCCCGAGAGGGAGATCTGGCCGGTTGGCTCAGGGCTCTGGAGTGGGAGCTGAAACTCGTGGACGAGGAAGGCTACTTCTCCCCGGGAAAGGAGCTGAAAACCCTGTTTGTGGGAGGGGGAACTCCATCCCTTTTCGATCCCGGCGCCATGACGGCCCTTGGCCGGCTGTTGGGGCGGGATCGGTTGAATGGCGCTGATCTGGAATGGACAGCCGAGGCGAACCCTGAGTCCCTCACCCGATCGGTGGCTCAGGGCTGGGCCCAGGCCGGTGTGAACCGGGTGAGCATAGGCGTACAGAGTTTTCAACCCCACGCGCTGCGTTGGCTCGAGCGTCTGCACGGCCCCGAGGAGGGGGCAACGGCCGTGGAGCGGGCCAGGGAAGCCGGGATCAGCAATCTCAGCCTGGACCTCATCTTCGGTCTGCCGGAGGGAGTGGAAAGGGACTGGGGACGAGACCTGGATTCGGCACTCGCCTTGAAGGTGCCCCACCTGAGCCTCTATGGGCTTTCGGCGGAAAAGGGAACCCCTTTGGCCAGGGCCATCGAGGAGGGTGAAGTCAGCTCTCCCCACGACGAGAGCTACCGAGAGCAGTTTTTGGAGGCCAGTGCGCGGCTCACATCAGAAGGATACCGTCACTACGAGGTGTCCAACTTCGCCCTTCCAGGATTCGAAGCTCGCCACAACCGAGCCTGCTGGGAGTCGGCTCCCTACGTCGGTCTTGGAAATAGCGCCCATTCCTTCCGGGCTCCCCGGCGGCGCTGGAACCTGAGGGATTGGAAAGCCTACCGGATGGCGAGCCTGGAAGGAGGATCGCCCTGGGATTCGGAAGAGGAGCTGAGCCCTGAAGACGCACGGCTGGAGAGGATCTGGTTAGGGCTCAGAACCGATCGAGGTGTCCGAACGGGCGACCTCAAACCCGCAGCCCGAGCTCTGGTTGAGGGATGGGTCTCGAAAGGGGATGCCACCCTGGCGGACGGAGCCCTTCGCCTGACCCCAACGGGTTGGCTCCTCCTGGATCACATGGTGGTAGAGTTGGACTTGGCCCAGGGTTAGAGGGTTTTTTGCAGGGGCGGGGGAAGGGGCTCGTAGGTGGCCGCAAGGCTCCTATATGGCTCATGGGTTGACGGTCCCTCCCGGTGGCTTCGATCTTTCGAGGATATGATGGCCATGACCGGAAGTCTCAGACCCCTTGGACAGGACCTGACAGAACGAGAAGTTCTCGTTCTGGAGGCCGTGGTCCAGGCTTATGTGGAGACGGCGGAGCCGGCGGGAAGTCGCTCGGTGGCCCGGCGAAGTGGTCTTGGGGTGTCCCCCGCCACGATCCGCAATACCATGAGCGATCTAGAGGAGAAGGGGTATCTCTCCCATCCTCATGCTTCGGCGGGGCGGGTCCCCACCGATCTGGCGTACCGCTTCCATGTGGATCAACTCATTCGTCTTCCCGATCTGAGCGCCGAGGAACAGAGCAAGCTGGTGCGTGAGTTGGGCACCGTGGGATCGACGGCAGTCGAGCGCCTGATCCGCCGAGCCGCCTGGGCCCTGAGCCTCCTCTCCATGGAGTTGGGCGTTGGCCTGGCGCCTCGATTGGAAGCGGCGGTCCTGGAGAAGCTGGAGCTTCTCAGGGTTTCGTCGAAGAAAATCCTTCTGGTGGCCACCATCCGAAGCGGCCTTGCCCGGACCCTTTATGTAGACTTCGAGGGCGAAATTCCGGAGGATACCCTGGCTGCCTTGGCGGGTCTTTTGAATGAACGACTGGCCGGGTTGACCCTGAAAGAGATTCGCTTGACCCTTCCGGAGCGCCTCCGAGATTTTCGAACCGACGACTCGGCGGCCGCAGACGAGCTTCTGAACATCTTCATCCAGTCGGGATCGGACCTCTTCAATTGGTCTGATCTCGAGGAGGGGGAGATCGTCCTCGGGAAGACGAGCCTCCTCGCAGCCCAGCCCGAGTTCACCTCGGGAGAGCGATTGAAGAGTCTCATCGAACTCACCGAACGAAGGGATGTGTTGGTCCAGGCCCTTTCGGACCGGAATCACCAAGGTGGATTGCAGATCACCATCGGAGGGGAGAACGCTCAGGAGGAACTGTCGGACTTCACCCTCGTCACTTCCGAGTACTGCATCGGTGGTCTGAAGGGGGTCATCGGGATTATTGGTCCGACCCGAATGCCCTATAGAAAAGTGATCGCCATCGTGGACTCCACCTCCTCCCTCGTGAACCGGATCTTGGGCTCTTGAATGGAAGACTTCTACCAACGCCTGGGCGTCGGCCGTGACGCCACGACGGAAGATGTGAAAAAGGCTTACCGAAAACTGGCTCTGAAGTACCACCCGGACCGGAATGAGGGCTCGAAGAAGGCCGAGGCCCGGTTCAAAGAGGTCACCGAGGCCTATGAGGTCCTCCGGGACTCGGAGAAACGGGCCACCTATGACCGATATGGAGAGCAGGGGCTTCGGGGAGGGCCGGGATCACCCGGATTCGGGGGATTCGACTTTGCCGACGCCATCGAAGTCTTCATGAGGGACTTCGGGGGCTTTGCCGGCTTCGAAGAGATCTTCGGGGGTCGAGGGGGGAGGGGGGGGCGGAGGGACCCGGGGAAGGGCCAGACTCTCCGGGTCCGACTCCCCCTGACTCTGAAGGAAGTGGCCACCGGCGTGACGAAAAAGCTCAGGGTGGCCCTCCTTGGTCCGTGTGGTACCTGCGGGGGATCGGGAGCGGCTCCTGGCAGCACTCCGATTCCCTGTCGGAATTGTGGAGGATCCGGGGAAGAAAGACAGGTCCAGCGGTCCGTCTTCGGCCAGTTCGTATCGGTGGCTCCATGCCGGGCATGCGGGGGAGAGGGCAGGATCATCGAAGAGGTATGTTCCGGCTGCAGAGGAGAGGGCCGGGTGAAGGATGAGCGAGAGATTGATGTCGAAGTTCCTGCCGGGGTGAGCTCGGAAAACTTTCTGACCCTACGGGGCCAAGGGAATGCTGGCCCCCGGGGCGGCCCCAAGGGGGACATCATCGTGCTCCTGGAGGTTCGAGACGATCCCCGGTTCAAGCGGAATGGGGAAGACCTCCTTCACGAGCTTCCCATCACCTTCAGCCAGGCTGCCCTGGGGGACGTGGTGGAGGTCCCCACGGTGGACGGGACTGTTCGGCTCACCATACCGGATGGAATCCAATCGGGAGAGGTCTTACGCCTGAGAGGGCAGGGGCTTCCCGGACTCCACGGGCGGGGTCGGGGGGATCAACTGGTCCGGGTTCGGATCTGGACTCCACAAGAGCTGACCAGGGATCAGGAGCGGATTCTCCGGGAGTTCAAGGAGCTGGAGGACCCAGCCCCCGAGGATGCCCTGCGGGGAGAGGATCGGGGATTCTGGTCCAAGGTGAAGGGAGCCTTCTCCTGACAGGTCGCTTTCCTCTCTCACCGACCTGCTCCCCTCTCTTTGATTGATACGCATGCCTCCCGAGCGTTGGCTGGAGTTGACGGTTCGATTCCTCTCTGGGTCGGAGTCGGCCTCCCAGGAGGATGTTCCCCCGGAGGATGTTTCCGCGGAGGATGTTTCCGCGGTCCTTCTGGGGCTGGGAGGAAGCGCTGTGGAGGAATCGGAAGGGGTTCTCGTTACCTACCTGCCGCCCCCCCTGGAGTTGGATGCCCTTCTGAACAGTGCCCGCCAACGCCTCGAGGAGCTGTCTCCTTCCGCCCATTTTGATCTGAGTTGGCGGTGGCAACCCCAGAAGGACTGGGAGATTCTCTGGAGAAGGGGCTTGGGTCCAAGGAGAATCACGCCGCGTCTCATTGTCGTTCCCTCCTGGGAGCAGGTTGAAGCCGAGGCGGGGGAAATTCTCCTGACCTTGGATCCCGGCATGGCCTTCGGGACCGCCGAGCACGCGACCACTCGTGGGTGTCTCCGATTCCTGGATTCGAAGGTGACGGCCGGGTCACGCATCGCCGACGTAGGAGCCGGCTCCGGAATCCTCTCCATCGCCGCCGCTCGGTTGGGGGCCAGGGAGGTTCTGGCTCTGGAGATGGATGGGCTGGCCTGTGAGACGGCCATGGAGAATGTGTCCAGGAATGGAGT
>JAUXEE010000231.1 GCA_030618065.1 Gemmatimonadota bacterium | reverse complement strand
GCCAAGAGAATGCCCTGGACCATGGCCGCCTTCGTGGCTGGAGGCCTCTCCCTCATCGGTGTGCCCCTCACGGTGGGGTTCGTGAGCAAATGGTATCTCGTACTGGGCCTGGTGGAGAACGGGATGTGGGTGGTGGCCTTCCTGGTCCTTTTCGGGTCCCTCCTGGCCGTGGTGTACATCTGGAAGGTGGTGGAGGCCGCCTATTTCAACGACTTCCTGGGAGACCTGGAGGTGAGGGAGGCACCACTCCCTCTCCTGGTCCCCATCTGGGTTTTGGTTGCGGCGAATTTCTATTTCGGGATTGACGCCACCCTGACGGCCGGTGTGGCAAGGAGGGCCGCTGAGCTACTCCTGGGGGTAGGGCCGTGACGTCGATCCTAAACCTCTCCGGCGGCTTCACGGCCTTGTTGGCACTTCTGGTCCCTCTTTTGGGCGCCCTCCTTATCCTGGGGTTCCGGAATCGACCGAACCTTCGAGAGGCCGCGACGCTGATCACGGCGGGAACCCTCTTCGGCCTGGTCCTTTCCCTGCTTCCCCAGGTCCTGGCAGGGGAGCGGCCGGGGATGGTGTTCGCAGAGCCCGTACCCGGCTTGCCCCTCTCCCTGGAAGTGGAACCTTTGGGTCTCCTCTTCGCCTTGGTGGCGTCCTCTCTTTGGATCGTCACATCCCTCTACTCCATCGGGTATATGAGGGGGCATCATGAGAAGAATCAGACCCGGTTCTACCTCTTCTTCGCCGTAGCCATTTCCTCGGCGCTAGGAGTGGCCTTCGCAGGGAATCTTCTCACCCTCTTCTTCTTCTACGAGGTCCTCACACTCAGCACCTTCCCCCTGGTAACGCATCACCAGACCCCGGCGGCGAAGCGGGCTGGAAGGGTCTATCTGGGGATTCTCCTGACCACATCCATCGGTTTCCAGCTCCTGGCCATCGTCTGGACCTATTTTCTGGCTGGAACATTGGATTTTCGGCCGGGCGGCATTCTGGCGGGCTCAGGGCTCTACGGTGCGGCAGCTGCCGCCCTCCTGGCCCTTTACGTATTCGGGATCGGGAAGGCGGCGGTCATGCCCTTCCACCGATGGCTTCCCGCGGCCATGGTGGCCCCGACTCCGGTCTCGGCCCTCCTTCACGCCGTGGCGGTGGTGAAAGCCGGGGTTTTCACCGTGTTGAAGGTGTGCATCTACATCTTCGGCTGGGAGTTCATCACGGAAACCGGAGCGTCGCAGTGGCTCATCTGGGTGGCGGCAGCCACCATGATCCTGGCTTCCCTGGTAGCTTTCACTAAGGACAACCTGAAGGCCCGCCTGGCCTATTCCACCATCAGCCAACTCTCCTACATCGTACTCGGGGCCCTGCTGGCCAACAAATGGGGGATCATTGGCGGCGGGATGCACATCGCCATGCACGCTTTCGGGAAGATCACTCTCTTTTTCGCCGCCGGGGCCATCATGGTGGCGGCTCACAAGACGGAGATCAGCCAGATGAAGGGTTTGGGCCGAACCATGCCCATCACCTTCGGTGCCTTCTTCCTGGGGGCACTCAGTATTACAGGGCTCCCCCCGGCGGGAGGAGCCTGGAGCAAGTGGTTCCTGGGATTGGGAACGCTGGAGGCCGGTGAGTTGGGGCTCCTGGCTGTTCTGATGGTGAGCTCGCTACTGACCCTGGTCTACCTTCTGGAAATCCCGGTGAAGGCTTTCTTCCTCCCCCCGGACGAGCCTCCGTCGAGCCCTGGGATCAAAGAAGCGCCCCTCCCGTCCCTCATCGCCCTGGTGGTGACAGCCCTGGGCAGCATAGCGCTCTTTTTCTACCCGAAAGTCCTTTATGACCTCATGGCCCTTGTGGTCGGATCATGAACAATCACAAGCAAGCAGGGGACAAGGGCCCGTCACCGGAGAAGACCCACCTGTGGGACAAGCCGGAGAATGTGAATCGGCTCCTCAGGGTCTTCTATGCCCTGTGCGTGGCCCTCGTCCTACTGGACTTCGTCGTCCATCGCCATGTGGCGCATCCCTGGGAACGGTTTTTCGGGTTCCACGCCTTCTACGGATTCGTCGCCTGTTGGACCCTGGTGGTGGTGGCGAAGCTCATGCGGAAGTTCTTGATGCGGGGCGAGGACTATTACGATGTGGATTGACGTCCCGCCCTTCCTTCCGTTCTTCCTGGGGGCCCTTCTGGTGGTTCTGGCTCCAAGGGGATGGGCTCGGAATGCCCTTCTTCTGGGCATTCCCATTCTGGGGGGTCTGAATCTCATCGGGGCCGATCCGGGCCCCCACATGGAGGTCGAGGTTTTCCACTACGTCCTGACCCCTTTCCAGGTTGGGACCTTTAGTCTTCTATTTGGCTATCTCTTTCATATTGCTGCCTTTATCGGCAATCTCTTCGCGCTTCACTTGAAGCGTGACGACGACGACACGCTTCAGCAAGCTGCGGCTCTCCTCTATGCCGGAAGCGCCCTGGGCGCCGTCTTCGCTGGAGACTTCATCACCCTTTTCGTCTTCTGGGAGCTCCTTGCCGTCACCTCGGCCGCCCTTATCTGGGCGAGACGCACCGACCGATCGGTAAGGGCAGGATTGAGATACCTCGTCATCCAGGTGCTCTCCGGCGTTCTCCTTCTGGCCGGGGCCCTGATCCGGGTTCATGAAACCGGCTCCATCGCCTTCGGATATGTGGGCCTGGAGGGGTTGGGGGCCTGGCTCATCTTCCTCTCCTTCGGGATCAAGGCAGCTTTCCCCCTCCTCCACAACTGGCTCACCGACGCCTATCCGGAGGGAACCCCCACAGGAACGGTCTTCCTGAGCGCGTTCACGACCAAGGTGGCCGTCTACGCCCTGGCCGTCGCCTTCCCCGGAACCGAGATGTTGATCTACATCGGGGCGTTGATGACGGCGTCCCCCATCTTTTATGCGGTCATCGAAAACGACCTGCGGCGCGTTCTGGGATACTCCATGATCAACCAGATCGGTTTCATGGTGACGGGGATCGGTCTCGGAACAGCACTCTCCCTCAACGGCGCTGTCGCCCACGCCTTCAACGACGTCCTCTTCAAGGGCCTCCTCTTCATGGGGATGGGATCGGTCCTTCATCAGACCGGAAAGATCAACGGATCTGACCTGGGTGGCCTCTACAAGAGCATGCCCATCACAGCCGCCCTGACGACGGTGGGAGCCGCCTCCATTTCGGCCTTCCCCCTTTTCAGCGGATTCGTGAGCAAATCCATGGTCATGGCCGCCCTTCTGGAGGAGGGGCATTTCATGATCTGGCCGGTCTTGCTCTTCGCCTCGGCAGGGGTGTTTCACCATGCGGGGATCAAGATTCCCTTCTTCGCCTTCTTCGCCCATGATTCGGGAATCCGGACCAAGGAGCCGCCCTGGAACATGGTACTGGCCATGGCGCTGGCGGCGGTGCTTTGCGTGGGAATCGGCACCTTTCCCCAGTACCTCTACGGGCTCCTTCCCTTTGAGACGGACTTTTGGCCCTACGACATCACCCATGTCCTGACCCAAACCCAGCTTCTTTTCTTTGGAGCTCTGGCCTTTATCGGCCTCCAAAAGACCGGGATCTATCCAGCTGAGCTTCGGTCGGTGAACATCGACGCAGAATGGACGTACCGGTGGTTCGCACCGCAGGCCATCCGAAAATTGGCCCCTGCTGTGGCCTTCCTGAATCGGATCATCCGGTCGGGAGCCTTCGCCACTCTTGTTCTTAGAAGAGGGGCCTCCCGGATTTACGGGCCCACCGGCTTGGCTCGCCAATGGCCCACCGGAAGCATGGTGATCTGGGTGACGGTCATGTTGGCGGCGTACCTTATCTTCTACTTCCTGTAGCTCTTTCACTCCTTGGCGACCTGAGTAACGGAAGGCTGTTTGGATTCATGAACACACATCGATGGCCTAGCGACAAAATCCTCTCCCGGGAGACCCTTCTGGAGAGGTTCGGGAGACCTCGGGAGGGGCGGCTGGTGTTCACCAATGGCTGCTTCGACATCCTTCACCGGGGCCACGTGGAATACCTCCATCAGGCCCGGACCCTCGGAGATGCCCTGGTGGTCGGGGTCAACACCGACGCGTCGGTGGAAGGGTTGAAGGGGCCGGGCCGTCCCGTGGTCTCCCAGGACGACCGGGCAATGGTCCTTGCGGGACTGGAATCAGTCGATGCGGTAACTCTCTTCCACGAAGACACGCCCCAGGCGCTCATAGGCGCTCTACTACCGGACATCCTGGTGAAGGGCGGTGACTACGCCATGGACCAGATCGTGGGAAGGGAGGCCGTCGAAGAGGCCGGGGGAGAGGTGAAAGTGATCCCCTTCATCCAGGGCAGATCGACGACGGACCTCCTCCAGCAGATTCGAGCAGAGCCATCATGATCAGGAACGACGGTCGTGGTCCCGGTGCCCTTCGACCCACCCAGATCGAATTGGACGCGGTGTCCTACGCTGAAGG
>JAUXEE010000343.1 GCA_030618065.1 Gemmatimonadota bacterium | reverse complement strand
TTGTCCCTGTTCGTGTCCGGATACTCCTCTTCCAAGCGGATGGCGACCCGATCCAGATCCTCCTGACCCGTCTCGATGGGAATTTTGTCCCGAAGGCGGGCCAGAACCTGATAGGAGTTGCTGTTCCGGTTTTCCACCCATGGATCGGCCCTCAGGGGAATCCAGGCCAAGTACGGATCTGTGAGTCCCCAGGGCGTCGGGTGCATGAATCCCTGGGGCATGACCCCGATGACCGTGTACCCGCCCCCGTCGATCTGAACGGTTTTGCCCACAATCTTCGGGTCCCCGTCGTTGTGCTCGACCCAGAGGCGGTGGGAGAGGATCACCACTCTCCGGCCCGAGCGGTCCTCCTCCGGGAGAAAGGTCCGGCCCATGGCCGGAGCTACGTCCAGGACGTCGAAGACCCCGGCCGTGGCGTGGGCTGCGCGGATCCGGATGGGCTCCTCGCCCCCGGTAAGATTCAAGTTGATGCCCACAAAGGCGCCCATGGCTTCGAAGGTCTGGTTCTGTTCCCGCCAGTCCGTGAAATCCGGAAAGGAAGCTGGCCCACGTCCCCTGTCCCGGATATTCCGGTGCCAAACGAAGGTGAGCTCATCGGGTTGCGGGAAGGGAAGGGGTTGAAGGAAGACGGCCTTCAGCACGCTGAAAATGGCGGCATTGGCACCGATGCCTACGGCCAGGATGAGAATGGTGAGGAGAGTCATGCCCGGCGCACGAAGCAGCGTCCGAATGCCATAGCGGAGGTCCTGGCGGAGAGTGTCGAGGCGGTCGCCGATTCGGCGTCTCCTTTGCCGTTTCGACTCCTCCCTCGTCGCCACCCTCTGGATCCGCTCCATGTCCCCGAAGAGCCTCTTCGCCTCCTTCAGTGCCTCCTCGCGGGAGAGGCCATCGGCCATGAGATCCCCTACCTTCATATCCATGTGGAACCCGACCTCCTCCTGGAAGTCCCGGTCAGGGTCGGGTTTATAGTCGGCGGTGCGGAAGGTGCGTCGCATGATTCAGTCTCCCCTCAGGCTTCGTCGGGGCAAAGAACGGCTTGGACGGCCCGGATGTGCTCCTCCCATCGGGCCCTCTCCCGGTTGAGAGATGCCCGGCCCTTCCTGGTCATTGAGTAGAAGCGAGCTCGACGTCCCGTCTCGGTTTCCCCCCATTCCCCCTCGATCAAGCCTTTGCGGTTCAGGCGATAGAGGGCGGGGTAGAGGACGCCTTCTTCGGGGTCCAGTATCCCTTTGGTCTGGTCGTGCAGATGGCGACCGACGGCGTAGCCGTGTTTCGGGCCAGGGAGGAGGGTTTGGAGGATGAGGAGCTCTAGGGTGCCGGTGAAGAGGTTGCTGCCGGCCATAGTCGTGAGCCTTTCCAGGTGCGAACCCTTTGTTCAGATACCCTTAGTTCAAAAGAGGGTACGAATCTGGAGTGGAAAAGTTTCAACGGAATGACCCCTATGTCCACGAAAAGTCAGACGAGATCAGACAAGAAGGGATGGCGAGGGGCTGGAAGGTGCAGGGGGGCAAACTCCATCAGGCGCATCCGGTCTCCCACGCGCCAGACGTCGAAGCCGAACCCGTCACCCAGGTCGTAGTGGCCCACGTATGGGTCCAATTGGCGCCGGGTGAGGCTGGCGGCTTCCGGCCGCACCAGGGCCACCTCCAGGCATCCCCGCCGGGCAGCCACGTGCAAGGGGGTCCGGCCCCACCGATTCCGGATCGAGATATCCCCCCCCGCAGCCAGGAGCACAGCCATCGTCTCTCCGTCGTCGTGGTGGGCGGCGCCGTGCAAAGGCGTGCCACCATCGGCGCCAACGCTGTTGGGATCTGCACCTGCCTCCACCAGAAAACCCCCGATCTCACCCTGTCCCCTGATGCCGGCCCAACGGAGCGGGGTGTACCCGGATTCGTCGGGGATATCCGTCAGTCCGGGGTTTTCGGCCAGCAGAGCCCTCACTCGAGGTTTCTTCTGTAGGGATTTCCTCGGTCAAGGCCACGAAGCTGGGGCCGTGGTCCTCGCGACGCGCCTCGCCCCTGGTTGCGGCGTGCCC
>JAUXEE010000314.1 GCA_030618065.1 Gemmatimonadota bacterium | reverse complement strand
CGCACTTCAGGAGGGAGAATTGGGGCCTGAAAAGCTACCGGAAGATCTCCGCCCGGAGGACCTTCTCCGGCTGTACAGAACCATGGTCACCTCCAGGAGGCTGGATGACCGGGAGATAAGCCTCAAACGGCAAAACAAGATCTTCTTTCAGATATCCGGCGCCGGGCACGAGGCCATCCAGGTAGCCCTGGCTGCCCACCTCAGGCCGGGGCACGACTGGTTCTATCTCTACTATCGCGACCGGGCGTTCAGCCTCGCTCTGGGGATGTCTCCCCTGGACCAGCTCCTCCAGGCCGTGGGAGCCGCCGACTGCCCCCAGACCGGCGGCAGGCAGATGCCGGGACACCCCACCAGCGTGGAGCTGCAGATCCCCAGCTCGTCTTCCCCCACCGGAACCCAGTTTCTGCAGGCCGTGGGCACGGCGGAGGCCGGATACCGGGCGAGCCTCCAACCGGAGTTGGCAGGGAGAGTCACGAATCCCCGGGAAGATGAGGTAACGGTGACCTGTTCGGGGGACGGAACCACCTCCCAGGGGGAGTTCTGGGAGGCCCTGAACACAGCCTGCAATCTGAAGCTCCCGGTGATCTTTCTGGTTGAGGACAACGGCTACGCCATCTCCGTTCCGGTGGAGGTCCAGACCGCAGGGGGAAGCATCTCACGCCTGGTATCGGCCATGCCCAACCTCCTCGTGAAGGAGTGCGACGGCACCGACGTGCTGGACAGCTACAGCTCCGCCGGCGAGGTCGTCGCCCACTGTCGAGGGGGACATGGACCCGCCCTCCTCCACGCCCACACCACCCGGCCCTACTCCCACTCCATGTCCGACGACGAGAGGATGTACCGCACTAAGGAGGAGCGGGAGGAGCAGGAGCGGAGAGACCCCCTCACCCGGACCAGGGCCACCATCCTCGGGCTCGGTATCGCATCCGAGGAGGAGCTGGACCGCCTGGAGGAAGAGGTGGAGGAAGAGGTGGCCGCGGCGGCTGACGAGGCCGTTCGGCACCCCCAGCCGGAGCCCGAGACAGCCCTCCTACATCTCTACTCGGAGGAGGTGGATCCCACCGGCCCGGACTTCGATACCGAAGACGCCCCCGCCTACGCCGAGGATGGGAAGCTGCTCACCATGGTGGACCTCCTGAACGCATGTCTCCAGGACGAGATGGAGCGGGATCCGGGGATCGTGGTGTTCGGGGAGGACGTGGCCGACGTGTCCCGGGAAGAAGCTCTGGAGGAAGTGAAGGGTAAGGGGGGAGTGTTCAAAGTGACCTACGGCCTCCAAAGACGCTTTGGGAGCGACCGGGTTTTCAACTCTCCCCTGGCTGAAGCCAACATCATCGGCAGGGCCATCGGTATGGCTGGAAGGGGCCTGAAGCCCGTAGTGGAAATTCAGTTCTTCGACTACATCTGGACGGCCTTCATGCAGCTTCGGGACGAGCTGGCCATGATGCGCTACCGCTCCAACGGCACCTTCTCGGCGCCGGTGGTGGTTCGGGTCACCTACGGCGGATACCTGAAAGGGGGCGGCCCCTACCACTCCCAGACCGGGGAGACCCTCTTCACCCACACCCCGGGACTTCGGGTCGTTCTTCCCTCCACCGCCGAGGACGCCAACGGCCTTCTCCGTACCGCCATTCGGTGCCAGGATCCGGTCATCTTCCTCGAGCACAAGCATCTCTACCGGCAGGTCTACAACAAGGGCAGGAACCCGGGCCCGGACTACATGATTCCCTTCGGGAAGGCCAAGGTGGTTCGGGAAGGATCCGACCTGACCGTCGTGACAGTCGGGGCCCTGGTGAAGCGCTCTCTCGACGCGGCCAAGCTGGCGTCGGAGGATCACGGCATCGAAGCCGAGGTCCTGGACCTGCGAACCCTCTCTCCCTTCGACATGGACGCCATCGCGGCATCGGTGAGGAAGACCAACAAGGTCCTGATCGCCCACGAGGATTCACTCTCCTGGGGTGTGGGTTCCGAGATCGCAGCCCGCATCGCCGACGAGCTCTTCCCCTGGCTGGACGGTCCTGTCAGGCGGGTGGCCTCTCTGGATACCTGGGTCGCCTACGCGCCTCAGTTGGAGAACGCCATTCTGCCCCAGACGGGAGATGTCCTGGAGGGCATCGTGGATCTGGCAGCATATTGAGGGAGGTTGAAACCGCCCTAACTCATCAGGAGGACCAGTCTTCGACGTCCAACCCCGGCACTCGCCTGAACTCTCGGAGATTACTGGTCACCAGGCTGAGTCCATGGCTCAGGCAAGCGGCCGCGATCCAGAGATCGTGGGCTCCGATGAGTTGGCCCTGAGCAGCGAGATCCGCCCACAGTCGGGCATGCATTCTGGCAGTGGCGATCTCGATGGGGAGGAGGGGAAAGCTTCCGAGAACTCCTTCCACGAAGGCGGATCGCCGAGCCCGCACTCCCGGGTCTCCTGCACGATGGACTCCGTGAAGGAGTTCGCTGGCGGTAATCACCGAGAGAAAGAAATCCTCGCTCTCCCGGCCCTTCACATGTTCCTCGAGATCGACTCTTCCCCGCTCATGATCGATCAAAACGGAGGCGTCGATCAGGACTCCCATCGATCACTTTCTGCCAGAGGAGGAAGCTCGTCGAAAGCCTCCTCCATAGCGCGAGAAAACGCCTCGGCTTCCTCCTGGCACAGGCTGGGCACGTTGGCCATAAGCTCGGAAAGATCCCCAAGCCTTCCTGCCTGAGGGACCGGCACAAGGCGAGCGACCGGCCGCCCACCCCGCTCGAGAACGAAGTGCTCTCCTCTATAGGCGACACGGTTGATGAAGTCGGCGAAATTCCGCACAGCTTCAGTAACGGAGATTGTGCCTTTCATGACCTGGCCCCGGGGAAAGTGGAATACCTTCCTCAGGTTCAATGTAAAATCATATTCTATGATAATCAATGACGATCTGGAGGCTGGACGGTGAAGGCAGCGCGGCGGCCCACGCCCCTCTCTAGAAAAGCCAGCTTCCACCCAATATCAGGGCCCTGTACCGGTCGTCCGAATCCTCCGTGCTGAAGCTCTGGAGCCCGGCGGAGGAATACCCTCCGGACAGGAATACCTCTCTCCCCGGCGCCCATCGGAAGGTGAGACGAGCGGAAGCCCGGAGGGCCGCCCGGTAGTCGCCGTCCAGTCGGATCTT
>JAUXEE010000327.1 GCA_030618065.1 Gemmatimonadota bacterium | reverse complement strand
GGTCAGGTTCCGGCCGGTGAACGGATGGCCAGGACCATCTCTATCGAGAGACTTCGGGAGCTCGGCCTCTAGCGTATTCCGATCAGGTCAGGATTCTTCCCCCTCCGGCCCGTCCCCAACCGGCGCGGCGGAGGTGTGGTCGTGCAGGATTCTCCACTCCCCTTCACTCCTCTCCAGCACCAGAGAGAAGAACCCCGAGGAGCATCAGCGCAAGGAGCCCATGGGAAAGGAACGGCGGCAGCCGGAAAAAGATTCCGACCCCCGCCACTTCTGCCAGGACCACCCAAGCTCCATCAGTCGAAGAATGTGACGTTCTTTTCGATGAAACTCGTCCATTCCGCTGGCACGTCCGTGTCCGGGAATATGGCCTGAACGGGACACTCGGGCTCGCAAGCGCCACAATCGATACACTCTTCCGGGTGGATATAGTACTGGTCTTCACCCTCGTAGATGCAGTCCACCGGGCAGACCTCGACGCAGGCAGCGTCCTTAACCCCTATACACGGTTCAGCAATAATGTAGGTCATTCCGCCTCCCTAGGATCCTGCCACCGGTTCTGAGAATGCCCGGGGCCGTGAATGCCAGCTTACACCTACAGGACCGTTCGTCAAGGCCTCAGGCCCCATGCCTGTCCCAAAAGACGTCAGGAACACCTTCCCGACAGTTCTCCAGGCGGGCCAGAGCAAAGAGGAGGTCAGAGAGCCTGTTCAGGTATTTGACGACGTTCGGATCCGACCTTTCCTCATGATTCAACCTCACCACGGCCCGCTCGGCCCGCCGGCAGATGGTTCGGGCCAGATGGAGGGATGCCGCCCCTCTGGTTCCTCCAGGTATGATGAAGCCACGAAGCCCTGGAGTCTCTTCGGTGGCCAGATCGATCCACCCTTCCATCTCCTGGATTCTCCTCACAGGAATGGGAGGGATGGCCCCCCGAGCGCTTCCGTCCTCGGCCCCCGGCGTGGCGAGGGACGCTCCGACGCTGAATAGGTCTTGTTGAATCCGGCCCAGCCACTCCCGAATCTCCTCGTCGGCGATGGCCTCGACACTCAGACCGAGGGCGGCATTCAACTCATCCACGGCGCCGTACGCCTCGACGCGAATGTGGGATTTGGGAACCCTTCCCCCACCGAAGAGCCCCGTATCCCCCTCATCTCCCGTTCGTGTGTAGATCTTCATGCCAGGCTTCCTTTCCAACCTCAGCGGAGGCGCGTCAAGCGGCGGATGGCTTGGGCTTTCTCCAACAGCGACTTGGTTTTCTCCTCGGCGTCCTTCCCGGTGCCCATGGTGGAAAGGAGCTCCCTGACGTCCAGAGCCACCTCCAGGTAGAGCTGGTCCCGCTGAAACTCGAAGTCCAGCTCAGCCATGGCCTCCTCGTCCCCCTTCCCCTCCACCCTTTGGAAGGCTTCACGGTACAACTGGTCCAAATTCCCCAGAATCCGTTGCCGCTCTCTCATGCCGTCGTCCCTCCGATCTTTCCTTGATCACCCTCCAACGCAACTGCTCCGGCTCCATGGGTGAAGTAGTCCCGGATGTGCTCCTGGAGTTCCTCCAAATGCCCCTCGAACAGGTGCCCCGCCCCTGGAACCGACAGGACCGTCACATGATCTCCCAGCCTTCCCAGGACTTCCTCCACCTCCCTGGCCGATCCGAACTCGTCGTGTTCCCCCTGAACGACCAGGACTGGTTTTCCGGCACGGGCCAGATAGGAATAGTCATAGACATGGTTGGGCGTACCCAGGGCGACCAGAGCCACCACCCTGGGGTCGTCCACCCCCACGTTCAGCCCTACCATGGAGCCGAAGGACAGCCCCCCCACGATGATGGGGTGGTCCCGGAGCCCCAGCTCGAGCCAGTCCAAAGCAGCCCGAACGTCTTCCTCTTCCCCGATACCATCATCGTAGCTTCCGGTGCTGCATCCCACCCCCCTGAAGTTGAATCGCAGCGTCCGCAAGCCGACTTCGTCCAGGGCTTGGGCCGCCCGGTACACGGCCTTGGTGTGCATGGTGCCACCCTGCACCGGGTGAGGGTGGCAGAAAACGGCGCCGCCCCGGGGCTCGCCCTCGGGATTTCGGAGGGCCGCTTCCAGATGCCCATGGACAACAGGGATCTTCACGAATGGCTTCCCGGTAAGAAGAAGAAACAACAGCCGGGGCACGTGGGATTTCCTCGCGCCACCCCAACGGCACGGCTATGTTGTTTGTGTCTTCACCATGGGTCAAGAGATCAGGCTACAGGAGGATTCCCATGTCCAGCGACCACCCGGACCAAGACGCCCTTCAAGAGGAAGTGAATAGCCTCTATTGGGAGTCCGACCAGAGTGTCAACCAGATTGGGGAGGCGCTGGACCTGTCCAAAGGCGTCCTCTACGGCCTCATTGCTCCCCTCCCGGCTGGACTCCCCTGCCCGGGGTGCAGCGAGGAAATGGTTTTCCCCAACCGCACGGCTCGTGAAAAGGGCTTCCTTGCCTGTCCCGAGTGTGGGATGGAGGAAGAAGAAGGGGCCGTTCGGACCTTCTGGGAGGGAAGAGAGGACACAGAAGAAGACGAGGCCCCCGGGGAGCCCCGAGCTTTGGCCAGAAGAGCTGGTGAGGCCATGCAGAAGGCGGTGAACACCGGAAAGGAGCGGGTCTCCAACCTCAGCCCCCGAAGCCGGATCGTCGCCGGGACAGCCCTCCTTGGGGTCGCCGCAGGCCTCGTCCTCGGCGCCTACTTCCGGAAGAGGTGAGATTCGGTCTTCCCGGGAACGCTGACCTCCCTCGACTGATCTGATCCAATGGAACGGCGCTACGATCCACGCACCATCGTCACGCCCTATGCTTTCGCGGTACACCCGGACCTCCTGGGCATGCCCCTCGCGACCCCCTGGCAACGGCTGGGAGCCATCCTGGT
>JAUXEE010000224.1 GCA_030618065.1 Gemmatimonadota bacterium | reverse complement strand
CGGGCCGTCGCCGCCATCTGCATCGCCATCTTCGCCTTCTTCTTCGTCACGGTGAGTTCCCGGATCGTGGGGCTCGTGGGGGTGACCTCGAATCCAACCTCGGGGATGACCATCGCCACCCTCCTGGGGACCTCCATGGTCTTCTACCTCATGGGCTGGACCGACATGATGGGGAAGGCCACGGCCCTCATGGTGGGAACGGTGGTATGCATCGCCGCCTCCATCGCAGGCGATACGTCTCAGGATCTGAAGACAGGCTTCATTCTGGGGGCCACTCCGTACAAACAACAGATCGGTGAGCTCATCGGGGTCATCACCTCCGCCGGCTTCGTCTGCCTGGTCATCATCATCCTGAACCAGGGCACACCCGGAGGCCTAGGGGGCGAGGAGCTCCCCGCACCTCAGGCGGTGTTGATGAAGCTGGTTATCGACGGCGTCCTGGACCAAAGTCTCCCCTGGGGCCTCATCCTCATCGGTGTGGGCATCGCCGGGGTAGCTGCTCTTTTCAAGGTTCCCACGCTGGCGTTCGCCGTGGGCGTCTACCTCCCCCTTTCCACCATGGGAGCCGTGTTCTGCGGAGGGCTACTCAGGTGGTACCTGGGGCGGAACCAAGACGATGAAACCAAGGAGCGGCGGAGGGAGAAGGGAGTCCTCTTCGGATCGGGGTTGGTGGGCGGAGGGGGCCTTACCGGGGTAGTTCTGGCCGTCTGGGTGGTCGCCGTTCGACGGGGTGAGCCCATCGCCGGGTTCCCACCCAATATCCCGGATTGGGCCTCCATGCTCTTGGCCGCCGCCACCATCGCCCTGATCCTGGGTATCATGGGGTACTACGCGAAACAAAAGGACGCCTGATTCCCAGAAGCCTGACCGGACGGGGGGGCGGCCTCGCCCCCCCGTCCGGTCAGGCTTCCAGAACCTCAGAGACTCGCGCTTTGATTTCTTTTCGCCGTGCCGTTCTGATTGTCGCTTTGATGTGGGGGGCCCTTGCGTCGGGCTGCCGCGCCAGAGAGGGTGGATCTCCCTTCGACAGGCGTTCAAACACACCCGTCCGGATCCAGGTCGACAACCACAACTTCCTGAATGTGACGGTCTACGCCAATGCGGGCGGCGTTAGCCATCGCGTCGGTGAGGTCATCGGGAAGAGCTCCGAGAGCTTCTCCCTCGATCCCGGGAAGATCTCGATTGTCTCGGGCCTCCGATTCCGTGTGGAGCCCATTGGCTCAAACCGGAATTTTCTATCGGAGATCGTCTTCCCGGACCGGGGCTCTACGGTGGTTCTTACGGTAGCCGCGGAGCTGAGACTCAGCTATGTGATTCTTCGGTGATGAAGCGGATCCTTCTGCGCGACCGAACCCTGTTTACGAGGGCAGATTCCCAAAAGGCCGATGGGAGAGAGGGGCGCAGCCGCTCCCCCTTCCCATCGGCCCGCTAATCTCCTCTAGTCGCCCCCGAACTTGATCCCCTGAGCCAGGGGGAGCTCGGTACTCCAGTTCAGGGTATTGGTCTGGCGGCGCATGTAGCTCTTCCAGGCGTCGGAGCCAGACTCCCGTCCACCCCCCGTATCCTTTTCCCCTCCGAAGGCTCCACCGATCTCGGCGCCGCTGGTGCCGATGTTCACGTTGGCGATGCCGCAGTCGCTTCCACGATGGGAAAGGAAGGTTTCGGCTTCCCGGAAGTTCTCGGTGAAGATGGAGGACGAGAGGCCCTGGGGCACGTCGTTGTGAATGGCAATGGCTTCCTCGACCTCGTCCACGGCCTGGGCCGGAGTGGAATCCGCATTTCCGTATGTGATGATGTAGAGAATGGGGGCGAAGGTCTCCTCCTGGACGAGCTCCCAATGGTTCTCCACTTCGGCGAGGCAGGGGGTGATGTAAAGGCCACCCGGGTAGTCCTGCCCTTCCAGGCGCTCCCCTCCGTATAGGACCTTCCCTCCTGCAGCCACCACACGCTCCATAGCCTTTTCCACGTCGGTCACGGCCTGGGCGTTCACCACGGGCCCCATGACGGTGTTCGGGTCCAGGGGATCCCCGATGCGAATGGATTCGTAGGCCGGGATGAGTCGCCCCAAGAGCTCGTCCTTCATGGAGGCATGAACGATGATCCGCCGGGTCGAGGTGCATCGCTGGCCCGCCGTCCCCACGGCCCCGAAAAGGATGGCGGGAAGGACCAGATCCATGTTGGCGCTAGGGGTGACGATGATGGCGTTGTTCCCTCCCAGTTCCAGGATGGTGCCGGCGAGGCGCCCTCCTACCACCTCCGCCACCCTCCGGCCCACTTCACAGCTTCCCGTGGCCGAAACCAGGGGGATGCGGCGGTTGTGGAGGAGCCGGTCCCCTACCGTGGAGCCCTTCCCTACCACCAGGGAAAAGATGGCCGGGTCCACCTCGTTGGCCCGGCAGACCTCGGCGGCGATCTTCGTCACGGCGATGGCCGTCAGGGGCGTTTGGGAGGCGGGTTTCCACAGGGTGGAGTCACCGCAAACGGCGGCCAGCGCCGAATTCCATGCCCACACGGCCACCGGAAAATTGAAGGCGGAGATGACGGCCACCACCCCGAGCGGATGCCATTGCTCCCGCATATGGTGGTCCGGACGCTCGGACTGCATGGTGAGACCGTAGAGCTGCCTGGATAGACCGACGGCGAAATCGCAGATGTCGATCATCTCCTGGACCTCGCCCTCGCCCTCGGCGATGATCTTGCCCATCTCGAGGGTCACCAGGGCCCCCAGCTCCTCCTTCTTCTCCCGAAGAGCGTTCCCCAACTGCCGCACCACCTCACCCCGCTGGGGTGCAGGGACCCTTCTCCACTCGAGGAAGGCCGCATGGGCCTCCTCCACGATCTGGTCGAACTCCTCTTCGGTAACTTGCTGGACGGAGGCGATCTTGGACCCGTCTGCGGGAGAATATACGTCCAGGACAGGCCCGGAACCCAGCCAACTTCCGGCGAATCCGCCGAGGTTCATTTCATCGATGCCCAACCGATTCAGGAAATCGTGCATAGTTTTCAACCTTGGTTTTTCCTTTCCGTTTCTTCCTCGAATTTCCGGCGGGTAGTCTAGCCCATTCATGGAGTCGGGGCTATGAGCATCGCGTTGAACAGAAGCTTGAAGTTGGCCACCATCTGAGCCCGGTTGTGAAGGCTGAACCCCACAAGCACCAAGAGCCCCTCTCCATAGGGAACCTCCACTACCGGAGCTTTCCCCAGGACCGCCTCTTCACCTTCCAGGTACCCACTCAGAAGAAGGGGCCCCTCCTCCGGAAAGGAGCCGACCACCCGGGGCATTCCCACAATTCCATCCCCCACTCCGGTGATCTCGAAGAGAAAGGCTCTGGAGCTCACGAAAGCAACTCCATCCGGATCCATGCCTCGTGTCAGCGGACTGTCACCGTCCCAGGAGAACTTCAGGATCGATCCGGCGGAATAAAAGCCCGCCTCACGGGCAGCAGCAGAAACTTCTCGCAAGGGAAGCTCAAAGGATTGGAGAGCGAGCTCCGACGACCCTTCATGGAAAAAGATGGTACCTCCCTCCCGGGCGAAGGCTTTGAGTTCTTCCAACCCTTCCTCACCGATGCCCCCCACATACTGGGGAGGAACCGTGCCTTCCCGATTCCCCTGCAGGATCGCCCTCGATCGCAGGGAAGGAAGAACGATGGCATCGAAATCTTCCTTCAAGCCCCCGGCCCGGACCCGGTCGTTCCGAAGCTGCGCGAAGTGGAAGTCGTAGTGCTCCAGAATCCATCGGAGCCATCCTTCGTCCATGCTCCCCTGCCAGGGACGGTAAAGAGCGACACGGAACGGGCTCAGCGGTTTCGCGGCCACCAATCCGCCCGTGGCTCCCCCCTCCTGCCGCTCTGAGCTCGGCCAAAGGCCCATCGGTCCCAGGATCTCGGCCAGATCCCCAACGTGACTGGGTGGAACCACGAAGCGCCCGTCCCCATTCCCTTCAATCCCCACAGGGACCCCCCGGGCCAGGAGCTGGTTCACCGCCTTCCAGGACCCGCCATCGCTTGGATCCAGGAGCCAGGACCCTCCACCCGGATCTGGCATTCGATCCAAGGGAGAGAAGGGAGCGACACTTTCAAAGGCCGCGTCCGCGGGCAATTCCCCCACTTCGATGGCCTCGATCCCCATCTGAAATGGAAGAGTCCAACCGGCTATGTCATAGGGACGCAGTGGCCCGCCCTCGACATCGATTCGCCGAGGGATTCCCTGCCACAGGTGGGTCTTGGTCCGAAGATCCGGGTAGTTCTGTTGCTCGAAGAGGGTCTTCACGAACCCCCCGAAGGCCTGGCTGGTGGGAACGAAAAGGGTCCCCTCCGGAAAGGTCCTTCCTTCGACCTGAAACGGCTCGGAGGCGGCCCAGACCTCCACCCCCAGGAGATCCATCTTGTCCATGAGTTCCGATAAGGCGAACGGGTCCCTCTGTTCGAGGGGAAAGGCCCACCCCTGAGGCGTCTCGGCCCGGTACCGCTGGATGTTGGCCTGAGCAAGGCGGTACTTCGAAAAGAGCATGTCCTCCCTG
>JAUXEE010000036.1 GCA_030618065.1 Gemmatimonadota bacterium | reverse complement strand
GATGGACCGGGTGGCGGACGAATCGGCCATCATCAGGTGGTCTCCGGACCCCACCACCTCCCCGATTCGGCCCAGGTTGACCATTCGGTTCCGGTGGAGTCCCACCCGGGCCTTCATTTCCAGGATTCGCCTCACGGAGGAGTCCAGCCGCTCCCGGGACATCCTTCCCGAAAGGACCGCTTCCTCCAGAGCATCGATGGTCACCCAGATGTCCGCAGGCGCCAGAATGATGTCGGCCCCAGCTTCGACGGCCAGGATCGCCGACTCCCCCACGCCATACCCGTCGGAGATGGCCCGCATCCGGATGGCGTCGGTGAGGAGAAGGCCACCGAAGCCCATGTCCTCGCGGAGTAGCTCTGTCATGAAGAAGGGGGAGAGGGTGGCGGGGGGCCCGTCGGGCCCAAGAATGGCGGGAAGGGCCACATGAGCGGTCATGACGGCATCCACTCCCTCGTCTACAGCCCGCCGGAAGGGAATCAGCTCCAGGGCCTCGAGCCGCTCCCGGTCGCCTTCCACGATGGGGAGATCCACATGGGAGTCCGTCTTCGTGTCCCCGTGCCCCGGAAAGTGCTTCGCGGTGGTGAGAACGCCCCCCTCCCTGGCGCCGGCCAGGTAGGCGGCTCCCAGGTCGGCCACGGCATCGGGGTCCTCCCCGAAAGACCGGGTGTTGATGATGGGGTTCAAGGGGTTGGAGTTCACGTCAAGGACGGGAGCGAAGTTCAAATGAACGCCCACGGCCCTGGCTTCGACGGCGGTGATGCGACCGTACTCTCTGGCGAACCGGCCCTCTCCGATGGCCCCGAAGGCCATGGTTGGCGGAAAGGAGGTGCCCCCCCCCTGGGGCAAGAGCGTGGGAAGGGCATAGCTATGGTTGATCCGCATTCCCGGGCCGCCGTTCTCGAAATCCGATGCCACGAGAAGGGGAACGGGAGCCCTGGCCTGGAGGGCATTCAGCTTGGCGCCGTAGGAATGAGGAAGGCCGATGGAAATGACGACGCCTCCGATTCCCGCCTCCTCCACGTACCGGGCGAACTCCTGGAATTCGGGGCCGGTGGTGGACATATAGGCTCCGGACATCCAGGGAACGATGAGCTGGCCAATGGCCTCTCGGAGGGTCAGGGAGGAGAGGGTCTCTTCGACCCACCGGAGCCCCTCGGCGTCAGGCTCCGGGAGGAGGGCCTCGGGAAGGGATGGAGGTGCGGGCGGGGCCGGAGGCGCACAGCCGGCCCCCAGGCACGAAAGGAGAAGGATCGCAACCGCAACCGCTGGCCTGGCCCGGGCCGGGCCTAAGGTCTTGGGCCCGAACGGCTCCTCAGAAGTCAGGTCCGCTTTCTCAGAAGTCACGTCCGCTTTCTCTGATCGGAACATGGATTCCATCCCCTATTTCGAAGAAGGGAGGAATCCGGGTCGGCGTCCTCCCCTGAATCTCGATCTCTCCGAAGAGAGCCCGGGCCGCAGCCCGCTGGCTCACATCGGCCCCGCTCCAGGCCAGGAGGTAGGCCTGGGCATCGGGGAAGCCCGACAAAAGGTAGGGATTCCCGAAGGAAATGACGATATGAGAGATCCCCTCCCGGGCAAGATCCTGGATGAACTCCGCCGTTTCGTCCGGAATGGCCACGCGGCCGGAGTACGACACGATTGTCACGAAGAGGGACACCACCACCAGATTGGAGCTTCGAGCCCTCCTCATAAGCCCATCATAGACATCCGCCGGAGTGTCTCGGTCCAGATTCGCCGTGGCCAGGCGTGGATAGCGGGAGCGTAGGCGGGAGTTCAGAACCCGCCCCGCCATGAGATCGGTGGATCCCCTGAAGGCCACGGAGAGGACCCGGGCACTTCTGGTTCCCAGGAGGGGCAGGAGGTTCTTTTCATTTCTGAGAAGGGTAAGGGATCGGTCAGCCACCTCCTGGGCCACCTCTTCGTGCGCCTGGATTCCCACCCGCCGGGCCACCTCTTCCACCGGAACCCCACGGTCCTGATGGAGGCCCATCTCCTCCTTGGCCTTCAGAACACGTAGGACAGAGGCATCCAACCGGTCTTCTGAAAGCCGGCCCTTCAACACCGCGGACACGATACCCTCCCGAGCCGCCTGGGGACTGGGGGGCATGAGAAGGATGTCGGCTCCGGCCTCCAGCGCCCTCACGGCGGCTTCCCCTCGCCTGAACTTCCGATCGATGGAGTACATGTCCATGGCATCGGTGAAGATCAGGCCATCGAATCCCATTTCCTCCCGAAGAAGCCCCGTCAGAACCTCGGGGGAAAGGGTGGAGGGCACCTCGTTGTCCCCCGTCAGAGCGGGAAGGAAGAGATGCGCCGTCATGATTCCCCCGATCCCCTCGTCGATGGCCGCCTGGAAGGGCGGAAGCTCGACCCGATCCAACCGCTCACGGGAAACGTTGATGACCGGTAGATCCAGATGGGAATCCGTTTCCGTGTCCCCATGTCCCGGGAAGTGTTTCCCGGTGGCGATGGCTCCCGCCTCCTGGATCCCTCGCACGAATGCCACTCCGAGGCGGGTCACATCCTCCGGATCTTCCCCGAAAGAGCGAACGTTGATGATGGGATTGTCCGGATTGTTGTTCACGTCCAGGACCGGGGCGAAAGGAACGTGGACACCCAGGGCCCGGGCCTCCAGCCCCGTCACCCGCCCCATCTCCTGGGCCAGACCCTCGTCCCCCGTGGCCCCCAGAGCCATGAGAGAGGGGAACTCGGTGGCTCCCCCCAGGGAGATGGGGCCCGGCAGATAGACCGCTCCCCGGAATCGAAAGCCGGCGCCCGTCTCCAGGTCGGCCGCCACCAGGAGAGGAACCTTGGCGGTGGCCTGGAGCCCGTTCAGCTTGACCGCCACCTCGGTGGGAGATCCCACGGAGATGATGACTCCGCCCACCTTCATGTCCTCCACCATCTCCGATATTCGTTCCTGGCTGGCCGACCCTTCCGGGGCGAAGTCACCCAACATCCAGGGCATGAGGAGTTGCCCGGCCTTTTCCTCCAAAGTGAGGGTGGACAGAACCGAATCCGCCCAGGAGTCGAAGACGGGAAGGGGTTCGGGGGCCAGCGTATCCCCCATGACTCCCGGCTCCTCCACGGCATGGGGGGGAGCCAGGCTGTCCGTCCTCTCGGCGCTGGGGATGTCGGGGATGGGTTCGGGAAGAGCGGGACTTTGATTCCCAGCGCTTCCGGGGGAGCAACCAACCAGGGCACCCAGGCAGAGAGAGCCCGCGACCCAAAGAAAGTGGGAGAGAGGTGAGGATGGTTTCATTCTGGATCAGCCCCTTCGGCTGGGTGTGTCCGAGGAGGAAGGCGCGTTGACGAGAGGAGAGGAGGCACCGAAGTTGCCCTCTGGCCGGACGGGCCCCGGTTGCCATCCCCCCAACAGAGACCGGGGAGCAAGTTATGAGACCCAAGAGAGGGCCACAATCCTCCGTTCTACTGACTCTCCTCCTTACCCTTCTGGCCTGCGGGCCAGGAGGGAACGCGTCATCCGGCCAGGAATCGATCATTCCCGATCCTCCGGTCCTACACCCGATACCGGCACCCGTTCGCCCAGGTCTGGAAGTTCTCCTCTCAGACTCGATTCATTTGATCCGGGGACTCAGCGTCGGCCTCATCACGAACCACACCGGGATCGACAGCAGGAAGGTCCACGGCATAGACCGGCTGGTGGAGAACCCCGACGTCGAGCTGGTGGCACTCTTCTCACCCGAACATGGCATCAGAGGCGAGGCCGAAGGTGGAGTGGGGATCCAAAGCCAGGAAGATGAAAGGACCGGCCTCCCCATCCACTCCCTGTACGGAGAGACCCGAAAACCGACTCCGGAGATGCTGGAGGGAGTGGAGGCTCTCCTCTTCGATATCCAGGACGTGGGAGCCCGTTATTACACCTACGTCTCGACCATGGCCATGGCCATGGAAGCCGCCGGCGAGGCCGGAATCCCCTTCCTGGTTCTCGACCGGCCGAACCCCATCGGAGGTATGGCGGTCCAGGGATCGGTCCTGGATCCCGAGTTCGCCACCTTCGTCGGCCTCTTCCCCACTCCCATGCGGCACGGCATGACGGTCGGCGAGCTGGCACGCCTCTATGTGGGGGAGTTCGGAATCCGGGTGGACCTCCAGGTGGTTCCCGTGGAGGGATGGAAGCGGGAGATGACCTTCGGGGACACGAACCTCCCCTGGGTCGCACCTTCACCGAACATGCCCTCGGTGGAGAGCGCCCTTCACTATCCCGGGACCTGCCTATTCGAGGGAACGAACATCTCCGTGGGCCGGGGCACGGATATCGCATTCCAGCTCGTGGGGGCCCCCTGGTTGAGCGGGGATTCGCTGGCGGCGGCCCTGGCCGGATATGAGATCCCGGGAGTCGAATTCCACGCCATCCACTTCACCCCGGAAGACCCGGGGGACGGAAAGTTCCCGGGCCAGGAGCTCCAAGGGGTCCGCCTGGTCTCGGTCGACCCGGACTACGACCCCACCCTGGCGGCCCTCGCCCTCCTCCGGGAAACCCGGCGCATGTCCGGGGACCGTTGGGAGTGGCGCCAGGCTCATTTCGACCGGTTGGCCGGGACCGACCGGTTGAGGGTGGGTGTAGAGGCTGGAGATCCCCTGGACCTTCTTCGGGAGGGTTGGGACGTGGCTCTGGAGGCCTTCCTCCAGGTGAGAGAAGCTTACCTCATCTACTGAATCGGATCGACATGAAAGCGCAAACATCCGGGAGGCGCGGCGTCTCCCACTCGTGCAGAGCTTCCCTGGGGGCTCTGGCCCTTACCTTCGTCCTCTTTACCACCACGGCATGCGGATCCGGCCGGCCGGAAGGCCCTCCGTCCGCGGCCCCCTCCCCCACGGGGAGCTACACCGACCTCCACGACCAAGTCCGGCTCAAAGGCCTGGGGAAGCGCCGTTTCGACCAGGAGAGGTATTGGGAGGTCGTGGGCCCGGTGGTGGAGAAGTCGGACCGCCTTCGTGTGAGGGTGGTGGGAGAGAGTGCCGAAGGCCGTCCCCTCCGCACCATCTCCTTCGGTCGGGGACCCCTGTCCGTCCTTCTCTGGTCCCAGATGCACGGGGATGAGAGCACCGCCACCATGGCCCTGGCCGATCTGTACGCCCTGGTGGCCGAAAAAGGGAATCACCGGATGGTTCGCACCATTCTGGAGGGGCTCACCGTCCACACCCTCCCCATGCTGAACCCGGACGGCGCCCAGCGCTTTCAGAGAAGAAACGCCCAGGGAATCGACATCAACCGGGACGCACGGGCCCTGGCCACACCAGAAGGGCGGGTATTAAAGGAGGTGCGGGACCGGCTGGAGCCGGCCGTGGGATTCAACCTCCATGACCAGGGGATCGGGACTCGGGTCGGGCGCACGGACCGGGGGGTGGCCATCGCCCTCCTTTCTCCCCCCTTCGATCACAGCAGAGCGATCAACGACGTCCGGCTCCGGGCCATGGAGGTCATGGGGGTGATGGTGGAAAGCATGGAACCCCTGGTCGGAGGTCACATCGCAAAGTACGACGACACCTTCAACCCCCGGGCTTTCGGAGACCTCATCACTCAGTGGGGAACCAGCACGATCCTGGTGGAGTCAGGGGGATGGGAGGACGATCCCCAGAAGCAGTACCTGCGGAAAGTGAACTTCGTGGCCATCCTGGCAGCTTTGGAATCCCTCGCTACAGGGAGCTATGAAGGGGTGGGAACCGACAGCTACCAGGCCCTGCCTTCCAACGGAAGGCGCATCGGAGACCTTCTCATCACCGGGGGTACGGTGGTGATTCCCGGTCTCCCGCCCTTCAGGGCCGACCTCCTGGTCAACTACGGGAAACCCCTCCTCGAGGAGGACGGGACCATCGGGGAGATCGGGGATCTGGCCGAAGTCGAGGCCAGGGACACCCTCTCTCTGGACGGGATGTACATCCACCCCCGGGACCGGGCCTTGGATCGGAGCGATGGGGGAGTGCAAATCCGGGTGGGGGCCCCGGCCGTCTTCACCGTCAGTCGGAAAGTGGACGGCACGGACCCCCTCTGGACATTCAGGGGTGGGCCCCCTGAGGAGATCAGAAGGAGGCGTTAGGTCGCCGCGTGAATCGGCGCTGTCCGTCGCGGCGAGGAAGGCATCGAAGAGCGCTCGGGTCACGGGACCGACCTTCCCGTCGCCGATGGCTTTCCCGTCCACCTCGACGCACGGCTTCACCTCCGTGAGTGTTCCAGTATGGAAGGCCTCGTCGGCCTGGAACATCTCCTCCACCGTCACGGCTCTGAGCTCCACCTCGATGCCGAGGGTCTCCGCCACTTCCAGGACCACTTCCCTGCTGATTCCTGGTAGAATCTGGTTGGAAGCGGGATGAGTCACCACGGTTCGACCGAACACAGTGAAGAAGTTGTTGAGAGCCCCCTCGATGGCCATTCCGTCCTTCACGTAGATGATCTCGTCCACCCCCTGGTCCGCGGCGGCCTGTTTCCCCAGGACGTTGGGGAGAAGCTGAATGGTCTTCAGGTCCGCGCGTGCCCACCGTTGGTCATGAACGGTGACGGCCTTGAACCCCTGCTCCCATCGATCCCGGGGGGGGCGCAGGTACTCGCCGGCGAAAAGGTAGACCGTCGGAGGTACCGGGGTCGCCGGAAACTGATGCGTCCGGGGGGCGACACCCCGGGTGATCTCCGTGTAGACATAGGAGACCTGGGTCGAGGCGAGACCGTTGTCATGGATCAGGCGGTGGTGCACCTCTTCCAGAGTCGATGGATCGAAGTCGATTCTCAGGGCAGCCAACCCTCTATTCATCCGGGCCAGGTGCCGATCCCATCGAAACATCTTCCCCCGGTAAATGGCCGTCACCTCGTAGATGCCGTCTCCGAATAAGAAGCCCCGGTCGTCCACCGAGATGAACGCCTCTTCTTTCGGGATGTACTTGCCGTTGAGATAAACAGTGCTCATGGCGTTGGGCTCCTCACTCCTCGGCTTTCTTTTTTTCGAGCTGGTCGAACTCCTCGAGAAGAACCGCGTCCGCAACCGGCGCCCGTTCCTCCTTCGCTTCGGCCTCGGCTTCGACACCCTCGTCCTCTTCGTCATCTTCCCCTGAGGTAAGGGCCTTGGGTTTCTCTGAGGCCGGACCCGCGATGAGGCCCATTTCCTGCTTGAGGGCCATGAGCCGACCATCTACATCGGCATCGCCATAGCCAGATTCCAGCCGGAGGAAGTCCTGCTCCAGGGTGTCTCCTGTAAGAGCTTCGGTCACTTCGGCATGGGCCAGGCTTCGACGTTCCGACTCCTCGATCTTCTCCGCCATGCGGTTGAAGGCCTCAAAGGCCGACGTGTCGGAGAGACCTGACATGGTCTCGTGGATCCGCCTCTGTGCCTGGGCACGCTTTTGCTTGGCGATGAGGAGGTTCCGCTTCCGCTTGGCCTCTTCGATCTTATCGTTGAGCTGGCGGAGAGACCCCTTGAGCTTTTCGGTCTCCTGAGCCTGGGCCGACCAGGTCTGATCCATGGCCGCCGCCCGTTGGGCATGCTCCTGCTGCCGGATCAAGGCCTGTTTGGCCAGGTCGTCCCGGCCCTCCTTCACCGCCAGCATGGCCCGATGCTCCCAATCCCGGGTCTGCTTGATCTCGTCGTCCAGTTGTGCCCGGAGTTTTCGCTCATCGGCGATGGCCGCCGCCACCTCCCGTTTGGCCTTGGCCAGCTGATCCCTCATGTCCAGGATGATCTGATTCAGCATCTTCTCCGGATCTTCGGCCCGGGCGATCAGATCGTTGATATTCGATTTGAGAACGGTCGACAGCTTTTGGAAAATCCCCATTACCTCAGCCCTCCTGGCCGATGCCGGCCAGCACCTTGATTTGTTTCATATGGCTGGCTGCCGCCATTTGCATGCTCTCGACGGAGGCTTGCAGCTCCTGGAAGTCCAGCGTTTCCAGCTCCAGCGTGTCGGTCAGAACCAGGTCCCCTTCCTCGAGGCCGTAGGCGCCGTGGACTATGTCGGTGGCGTTCCAGACCAGAAGGGTTTTGAACAGCTCTCCCAGCTCCGTTCCCTCCGGAATGTTCATGACTTTCAACCGAGCCAAGAGGAGGGGGGGAGAGTGATGCACCACCACGGGTGGCCCATCGTTTCGAGGCTGAACCAGGAACATCCCTTCGTCAATCTCCTCGAATTCCAGATCCATGCGGATCAGGAAGCTTTCAAGATCTTCTCGGGTAACCATGAACCCTTCTCCCTGGGTTGTAGTCCGACGGAAGGCGCACTAAGCACTACGGTCCGCCCGTCGGGGCGGTTTCGGCTCGGTCCCCCCGGTCCCGAAGGGGAAACTACAGGTTATGAGTAATACCCGGAACCGGAAACTAAAAGAGGGCAGCTCGGATCAGCTTTTTGATCTCGTCCTCGATGGATCCGGGCATGGCCATGTTTCGGGCGAATTTCATCTTGCCGGCATCTTCAAAAAACATCTTCATCCGGAACATCTGGTCCACAACGTGGACTTCCACGGTCTCACCCTCCTGGGTCAGGACCACCTCCGCCGGATAGGCCGCCGAATGATCCAGCCCCGGACAGGCGAAGTCTGATCGGCTCTTGTCGGACCCTCGGCCAACGATGGAGAAAGACCTGGCCTCCATCCGTTCGCCGGTCACCCCCAACACGACTACTCCCGGAGCAGGGTTCATCAGATAGACGGGCCGAATTCCCCAGTCCTTTCCAGGCCCTCCAGCCTCCAGAGTCTCATAGAGAGCCTGGGCGATGGCCTGCACCCCACCCTCTCCAGCCTCTACGATCGTCACATCCTTGAGCTTCCCCAGAAAGGGCCCACCGGCCATGATACCCATGGTCCGGCCGATTCTACCCTTTTTTCTCATTTGCCCGATTGGGCCCTCAGCCGGGGTGACTCCCATTCCTTCGGCCAGAGTCTCTCGGAAGGTGTCCGCCAGGCGTCCCCACTCCTCGTCCATCCCTTCCTCCGCCACGATGGTCCGGTTCAGAGATCGGGGATTCACGGCGGCCACATGGACGCCCAACTCATCCTCGAACACCGACACCCGGAGTGGAGCGGCAAAGGCTCCATAGTCACCTTGGGACATAACGATCCGCGTGTGTTCCGGCCAATCCACGATCAGAACTCGGGCGCTGTACGAACAATCGTCAGCGTCGACCCCGACGTCATAGGCTGCCAGAAGGGTCCATCCGGCGTGTTCAACCGCCCCTTCGACTCGGGCGCTGACCTCCGCGACCGTCCCCTCCGCCGGGTCGGCCATCCTCATGAAAACCCCATATTCCTGGGCCTGAACCCCACCGGGGGCAAGAGCGAAATGGGAAAGGAGAGCCAGGAAAAGGGCCCCCCTGCAGCCCCTTCTCAGACAGATAAACTCTCGCAAGTACGAGGAAAGTACTTTGATAGACATGATGCTTCCGATGTAAAGTTGGTAGGTCTCGGGTGTCCTCGAGAGGTAATCTAAAAGGAAATCCAAGAGGTGATCCAGAAGCCTGCGCTAGTCCATGAGAAGAAGGGACGCCAGATATTGGCCGGTGTAGGAGCGAGGCTCTTTCGCCACCTCCTCCGGAGTCCCTTCTGCCACGATCCTCCCGCCTTCCTCTCCTCCTTCGGGCCCGAGGTCGATGACCCAATCGGCCGTCTTGACCACGTGGAGGTTATGCTCGATCACCACCACAGTGTTCCCCAGCTTCACCAACCGGTGTAGAACCTCCAGCAACACCCGCACGTCCTCGAAATGCAGTCCGGTAGTGGGCTCGTCCAGGATGTAGATGGTATTGCCGGTGGCCCGCTTCGAGAGCTCCGTCGCCAACTTTACCCGCTGGGCCTCACCCCCCGAGAGGGTCGTGGCCGACTGGCCGAGGTGCACGTACCCCAACCCGACGTCATGGAGAGTCCGGAGCTTGACCTGGATCCGGGGCACCGCGTCGAAGAACTCCAGGGCCTCGTTCACGGTCATATCCAGGACGTCGGCGATATTTCGGCCCTTGTAGTAAACGTCCAGCGTTTCCCGGTTGTACCGCCGTCCTCGACAGACATCGCAGGGCACGTAGACGTCGGGGAGAAAGTGCATCTCGATCTTCACGAGCCCGTCCCCCCGGCACGCCTCGCACCGCCCACCCTTCACGTTGAAGGAGAAGCGACCGGGGAGATACCCCCGCATCTGCGACTCGGGCAGGGAGGAAAAGAGCTCCCGGATGGGGGTGAAGAGCCCCGTGTAGGTGGCTGGATTCGACCGGGGGGTCCTGCCGATGGGGGACTGGTCCACCTCGATGACCTTGTCCACCTGCTCCAGGCCATCTACGCCGTCATGCCCCCCTGGAACCACTCGGGTCCGGTAGAGGTGTCGTGCCAGGGCGTGGTAGAGAGTCTCCGTTACCAGGGTGGATTTTCCCGACCCGCTCACCCCGGTGACAGTGACGAAGGTACCCAGGGGAAAACGCACGTCGATCTGTTTGAGGTTGTGTTCCCTGGCTCCTCGAACCGTAAGAACTCTCTCCGGATCCACCGGTCTCCGCTCTTCGGGAATCGCGATCTCCCTATCCCCCCGGAGATAGG
>JAUXEE010000067.1 GCA_030618065.1 Gemmatimonadota bacterium | reverse complement strand
GTCGCGTCGGCGGGAAGGCTGATGAAGGCCAGGGCAAGAGCCGGAAATCTTGGAGAGAGACTACGCATCGGGCCCCCCGTGTTCATTGCGGATACCCTCTATTCCTACTGAAACGCCGGTTCGAGGTTCCTTCATCCAAGGTACGCCAGGAGATCCACTTCCACCCGACCCCCACATGAAGTCATCCCTGGGAGATTATCGGACGGAGCTCCCAGACACGAAACAGTGGCAAAGGGCAGCCGCTACCCCGTCGGCAGCGTCGGAAGGTGTGGGAGGAGTCTTCAGGCGGAGGTGTCGTTGAACCATATATGCGACTTGGTCTTTTGTGGCGCCCCCCGTCCCCACTACGGCTTTCTTGATCTCTCTCGGGGAGTATTCGGCGATAGCCAACTCCTGGAGGGCCGCCGCCAGGAGGATGGCCCCCCGGGCATGTCCGAGGGTGAGGGCACTCCGAACGTTCTTTCCCTGGAAAACGTCCTCCACCGCCACCGAAGAGGGCTGGAAACGCTCGATGACCTCCTGAATCCCCAGGAAAATCTCGCGAATCCTGTCGGCAAGGGCTTCACCGGTAGAGGTCCGAATCACTCCACACTCGAGGAGGGATACGGCACCATCATCCCCCCGGGAAACGACACCATAGCCGGTAACGGCCGTGCCGGGATCGATGCCCAGAACGATCCCCACTCCCTCACTCAGCTCCCGCCAGGACGGCCTCGTCGATGTCGGCGTTGGAGTGGACCTTTTGCACGTCATCGTTCTCTTCCAGGGCATCCAGGATCTTCAGGAGCTTCTCGGCGTCCTTCCCGGCCACCGACACGAGGTTCTTGGTGATGAAGGTCATCTCCGCATGAGACGATTCGACCCCTGCCTCCTTCATTCCGTCCTGCACCTCCTGGAAGGTTCCGGGATCGGTGGTCACGATGAACTCGTCATCCTCCTGGCTCACGTCCTCGGCCCCAGCCTCGATGGCGGCCTCGAAGAGAGCATCCTCATCGTACCGGGTGGCATCTACGTAGATCTGGCCCCTCCGTTCGAACTGCCAGGCCACGGACCCGTTGGTCCCCAGGTTGCCGTCATGTCTGTCCAGAATATGCCGGACATCGGCAACGGTCCGCTTGGCGTTGTCGGTGAGGGTTTCGATGAAGAGAGCGACCCCCCCGGGACCGTACCCCTCGTAGGTCACCTCTTCATAGGTGACGCCCTCAAGCTCACCTGTGCCCCGTTTGATCGCCCGGTCGATGTTGTCCGTAGGCATGTTGGCGGATTTTGCGGTGTCCACGGCCAGGCGGAGACGAGGATTGAAACTGGGATCTCCACCCCCGTGCCGTGAGGCCACGGTGATCTCCCGGATGAGTTTGGTGAACATCTGGCCCCGACGGGCATCTGTGACCGCCTTTTTTCGCTTGATCGAAGACCACTTACTGTGTCCGGACACACTCACCTCTGTCTAATCGTCGTCCTTCTTGGCCTCGGCGATGATCACCTTCGCCTGGTCGGCCGGGACCGGTTCATACCCCACGAACTTCCGTGCGTGGTGGGCCCTTCCCTGGGTCATGGAGCGAAGGGCGGCGGCATACTTGTAGAGCTCCGCCTCCGGCACCCGAGCTTTGATGGTGGTGCGGCCTCCGTCCGAGTCCATCCCCATGATTTTGCCCCGACGGGAGGTCACGTCCCCGGTGATGTCACCCATGAACTCGTCGGGCGTCGTCACCGATACCTCGATGATGGGCTCCAGGATGGTGGGCCCGGCCTGCCGGGACACGCTCGTGAAGGCGGCGGAGCCGGCCAACTTGAAGGCGATGTCGGACGAGTCCACCGAGTGGTAGGACCCGTCGTAACACTCCGCGCAAAAATCCACCACCGGGAACCCAGCCAGGATTCCTTTTTCGGCGGCCGCCTGGATTCCCTTGTCCACCGACGGCACGTACTTCGTCGGAATGACGCCCCCCTTGATGGACTTGATGAATTCGTACCCTCCACCTCTGGGCAAGGGCTTGAGACGAACATGACAATCCCCGAATTGCCCCCGTCCGCCAGACTGCTTCTTGTGCCGCCCCTGGCCCTCGGCAGTCCTCGTGAGGGTCTCACGATAGGCGATCTTCGGAGCCTCGGTCCTGACGGATACCCCGTATTTCCGCTTCATCCGTTCAAACTGGACCGTGAGGTGTAACTCTCCCAGACCCCGGCAGATGGTCTGGCCCAACTCGCCGTTGAACTCGTGGCTGAAGGTGGGTTCTTCTTCGTGAATCTTGGAGAGGACCTCACCGAGCTTGTCGTCATCGGACCGGCTCACGCCATGGATAGCAATCGAGATATCGGGTCTGGGGAAGTCGATCTTCTCCACCACCATGGGGCGCTCCGGCGCCGCCAGCGTATCGTTGGTATGGGAGTCCTTGAGCTTGGCCACGACCCCGATATCCCCGGCATGGAGGCGGGAGACTTCCAGCCGCTCCTTACCCAGTGGAATGCTGAGGTGATTGAGTTTCTCGGAGGAGTTCCTGGAAGCGTTCTTCAACTCCATTCCGTTTTCCACCGAACCGCGCAGGACCTTGAAGTAGGACAGCTCACCCACATGGGGTTCCGTCACAGTCTTGAAAATCAGCGCCGCCGTCGGTCCCGAATCCTCCGCAACCAGAGTCACCTCCTGATCCAGCCCCGGTCGGGTGGCCGTCTCCCCGGGCATCTCCCCGGGGTGGGGGAGGAGCTCCACCATCTTCGTGAGCAGGGTCTTCATGCCGTAGCTCTTCTTGGCGGATCCGCAAAAGAGGGGAATGACCTCTCCCCGAGCCATTCCCCGAGCCATGGCCTGGACGGCTTCCTCCTTGGATATGCTCTCCCCTTCCAGATACCGCTCCAGGAGCTCCTCGTCGGTGGTGGCCACCGTCTCGATGAACTCCGTTTGCATCTCCTCGAATATCCCCTTCAACTCCTCTGGGATTTCGACTTCCTCATACTCCCCCGTGAGGGTGCCCGCCTTGAACATGTGGGCCCGCTCGCTGAAGAGATTGATGATCCCTTTGAAGTCGTCTCCAGACCCGATGGGCACCTCCACCGGCAGGACATTGGGCGCCAGGCGCTCTTTGATATCCTGGAAGACCTTATCGAAATCGGCGTGTTCCTTGTCCATCATGGACACGAAGAACATCCGGGGGATCCCCCTGTCTTCGCAGTACTTCCAGACGACTTCTGTTCCAACCTCCACTCCGGAGGTGGAACCGACCACGATGACCGCCGCATCGGCCACCCGGACCGCGGCCAGGGCATCCCCGGTGAAATCCAGGAATCCAGGGGTGTCCAGAAGGTTGAGCTTGGTGCCCAGAACCTCGGCAAATGCCGGAGTCATCTGCATGGAAAGGCCGTGGTCGATCTCTTCGGGGGTGGTGATGGTGAGGGCATGCCCCTCCTCCACGTTCCCCTTTCTGCGTGAAGTCCCCGCAGAAAAGCAAAGAGCATCCACAACGGTAGTCTTACCCGATCCTCCATGGCCCAAAAAGACCACGTTTCGGATCTGCTCAGTTCTATATTCCTTACCCGACGCCGCCATACCGCCTCCTGAACGGGGAATACTCCGGTAACCAAAACGGGACCGGATTCTAGAGAGAGGGGGAGGAAGGGTCAAGGACGCAGGAAGGGGCGCCAACCCCAGAGGGCCGCACCCCTTCCATCAGCCGCAGCCATTCGGCGCCGAAGATGGGTAGGAAGACTACCTCCGTAGGGCAAAAGTCCCGGATAGGGAGCCACCACACGAGTCGCTCACCCGGGCCCGGCCCGAGAAGGCGCCACCACCCTCCTCCACGGCAAGTACCGCGGAGCATCCAGCGATTCTCATCATTGCTCATTCCTTCCGACCAAAGCCCCGGTGGTCAACTCCTCCACGATCCGGTCGGCCTCATAAATCCCTTCGAGGGCTTCCAGAATGGCCCTCACGTCCACGGCTACGGATCGATTCTCCTCCGGGAGGTAAATGTAATCCCCGGGGAGGCTCTCGATATTCCCATCGAAGATCAATCCCACCACCTGGAGCTTCTGATCGATGACCGGGGAGCCCGAGTTTCCGCCGATGATGTCGGCCGAGGAAATGAAATTCAACGGGGTGGAGAGGTCGAAGCTCTCGGGAGGGGAGAGCCAGCGGTCCGGCAGGTCCCAATCACTCCCAGCCCCATAGGAATAGTAGTGATCGTACATCCCATAGAAGGTCGTATAGACGGGCGCCACCGTACCGTTGTACTCGTAGTCCTCCACCACACCGTCCGCGATGCGGAGTGAGAAGGTGGCGTCCGGGGGCACGTCCGTCCCGTAAACCGCGAAGAGAGCCCTGCCCAGAGCGCTGGAGATCTCAGCCTCCTCCGGCGCCACAGTGGCTTGGAGCTGCTGAGCCGGTCCCAGGACCTGGCTGATGGGCAGGACGATCCTCACCGCCGGATCCTCCATGGATAGCTCCCCGGCTGCCAGAGCGGCCACAGCCGACGCGGAGTCGGCCAGTACCGAGCCATCCATGATCACCGCCGCCAATCCCTCGGGGGTTCTCCCCTGGAGGATCTCCTCGACGAAGGGGTGATCCGGGCCGAAGTTTCGGATGAAATCATGGAAGCGCTGGGCAAGCTGAGCCTCATTGATCTCCCGAGGCTGCTCCGGCGTGCCCAGCACGGCATCCCTTATCTCATCCACCACTTCCTGGGGAGCTCCCTGGCTCTGGGCGCTGAGGTACTGGAACGCCGCGAAAGCCCGGGCCAGGGTCGAGGATCCCAACTCAGGATGGCCCAGGGCCAGGAAGGACGAGAGGGCGTCGGAGACCTCCCGCTTCTGGGCCTGGAGTTCGGCCAGGCGGGGGATCAGATCTCCGTATTCGGTCCTCAGGGTGGGATCCGCCTCGATGGCTGCCTGGAACTCCCGCTCATGGTCTTTTCGTTTGGCGATCTTCACCGGATCGTGAAGCCCCCCCACGATTCCGGTGTAAGCCTTCAGCGAATTCAAGAAGCCGAAGATGGTGTTCCGCAAGTCCATCTCCCTCGCCTCCTCCGGATGGCTCTCCGCGTACTCCTGAAGAGCGACCGACCGGGTCCTGAGGAGATCCACCACTGCCTGGTCGCTCACGTCACGCCGGTATTCCAGCTCGGCCACGGTTTGAAGACGAGAGGTGGACCCGGGGTTCCCGATGACGAAGACCAGGTCTCCCTCCGAGACTCCCTCCTCACTGAAAGGGAAATGGTATTCGGAGTGGAGAGGCTCACCATTCTCGCCATAGATCCGGTAGAAGGTCATGTCCAGATCGTAGCGGGGATAGGTGAAGTTATCCCAGTCACCACCGAAGTAAGCCACCTGAACCTCAGGCGAGATCACCAGCCTGATGTCGGTGTAACGCTTGAAGATGTAGACCGAATACCGACCGCCGGCGTAGAGCTCCACCATCTCCACGTTGTAGCCGGCCTCTTCCCCACCGAACTCCTCGGTGATCTCAGCGACGATCTCCTCGCTCACCTCTCCCCGCTTTTCAGCCCGGGCCTGCACCCCGGTCACCCCCTCCAGAGAGCCGTACACACGGTCCGTGACGTCCCGGATCTCGATGAGCTGGTCCGCCCAGTAGTCCTCGATGGGCCGCTCCTCCTCCAGGTTGGCCGCGTAGAAGCCGTCGGCGATGAGGTCCTCCTCGTCTCGACTCACCTGCTCGATGCTCTCCCGGGCACAGTGGTGATTCGTCATGACCAGGCCGTTGGGGGAGACGAAGGAAGCCGTGCATCCGGGAATTCGAAGGGCGGAGAGATGGGCTCTCCGGAACCAATCGGTATCAGCGGAGAACCCGTAGCTGTTCCTCAGGTACTCGAGAGGTGGGTACTCGAAGGTCCACATCTTCCCATTGTCGAAGGTTCCAGCCCGTACGGTATCCAGAGCTGGGTCCGTTTCTGGTGCCGGCGGGGCTTCCGGATCCGGGGTCTCGGCCACTGCCCCCGGGTCTGTAGGAGCCTCGGGCTCGGCCCCCGGAATGACCGGCGCCGACATGGGAGCCGGGCCGGAAGCACAGGCAGTGAGGAAGAAGGAAAGGGACACAAAAAGAGCGATCAGCCCGGTAGGGCGGAAGGCGGAAGCATTCACGCGCATTGTACGATTCCGTCGAAGGTTGCGTGGGGTGAGATGAGATAGCCTAGTTCGACCGATGGCGCCGGGAGACATGATTCAAGGTATTCCTCTCCTCGGTGGTAAGGGAAGTCATCCCTTGCGCCGAGATCTTGTCCAGGATCCGATCGACCTCGTCGAGCATGGATTCTTCCCCGGCAGACCACTCCCCGGCCGATGGCTTCCCGGCCGATGGTTTTCCGGGACTCGCCTCCTGGTTCGAATCCTCCCTGGGCACGATGGCCATGCGCCGGACCCGGATCCCACTCCGCCTCCCCCCCTTCACTCCCCCGGGACGCCAGTCACTCTTCAGGTAGAGGAATCCCGTGATGATTCCCCCGAGGTGGGCGAAATGGGCGATATTGCCACCGGCCCCACCAAAGGCGCTCATGAGGCTCACCAAAAAGAGCACTGCCACCAGCCACTTGGCCTTCACCGGGAAGATCCCCCAGATGTAGATGGGCGCTTCAGGCCAGTTCATGGCAAAAGCGAGCATGAGGCCGTAGATGGCCGCCGAGGCCCCGACGATCCAGGCGGGAGCGAAGACGAAGCTCAGCGCCACACCACCCAAGCCACAGATGAAGTAGAATTTGATGAATTCCGTAGAGCCCCAGCGGGCTTCCAGAGGGGGGCCGAAAAAGAAGAGCACCAACATGTTCACGAACAGGTGCATCAGGTCGCCGTGGAGGAACATGTAGGTGAGGGCGCCCCAGGGTCGGGCAAGAAGCTGGGAGGGCGCGAAGGCGAACCACTGGAAGAAGAAGTCCTGATCCACCATGGTGAGGAAGAACACCGCCACGTTGGCGATCAGAAGTCGCTTCACCCAAGGGGTCAGAGCGCGTCCGAAGGAGTTTTGGTTAAAGCCGGCGTACATCCGCGTGGTCAACCCTGGTCGGGAAAAAACTCGTGGGGCCCTTTGGAAATCTGCCCTCGAAGATAACGTATTTACTCCTCAAACCCCTCCCACGGTTCCCCGGTTCCGGGACCTGTCCGGCCTTCGGCCCCCGGCCCCCTGCCTCAGGCGTTTCCCCGCTTCAGAGCCATCTCCGCCAACCGGTGACAGAGCTCCGGAAAGGGGATTCCGGCGGCTTGGGCAGCCTTGGGAAGGAGGGAGTTCCCCGTCAGTCCCGGGAGGGCGTTAGCCTCCAAACACCAGGAAGTCCCACCCGAATCCAAGATGAAATCCACCCTGGAAAAGTCCCTGAGCTTCAAAACCCTGTGGGCCGCCAAAGCTTCAGCTTGGACACGGGAGGCCACCTCCGAGGCCAGGTCGGCCGGGAAGATCTCCTGGGCCATTCCCGTACGGTACTTGCACTCGTAGTCGAAGATCTCATGCTCCGGGATGATCTCCCCGACGGGAAGAGCCTCGTTCCCCAGGATCCCCACCGTCACTTCCCGTCCCTTTATGTAGCGTTCGAACATGACCTGGTCCTCATACTGCAAGGCCAGGGTCAGGGCTTCCCGGAGCTCCCCCTCGTCATGAGCAAGAGATAACCCCAGGGTGGAGCCACCGGAGGGCGGTTTCACGATGACCGGAAACCCGAGGCGACGAACGACTTCCTCGAGCTGACCCTCCCTGCTCTCCCCGCTCTGGACGGTGATCCAATCCGGTGTCGGGACAGCCGCGTCCCTCAGGAGTCGCTTGGACAGGTCCTTGTCCATGGCCAGGGCACACCCCACCCGGTCGCTCCCCGCGAAGGGAAGGCCCGCCAGGTGCAGGAGAGTCTGGATGGTTCCGTCCTCCCCCCTTCCACCATGGAGAGCCAGGAATACGACGTCGGTCCCGACGAGGAGGGGATCCCGGGTCAGAACCCCAAGGTCCCCCGTTCGAAGAAGATCCGCCCCCTCGTCAGGGGGATGGGGATCTCTCACCCCCGAGTCCAGGATCGCAACTTCATCTGATGCGGAGAGGACACCACGACCGGTGTCTACTCCCACCACTTCATGCCCGGCCTCTCTCAGGGCCCGAGCCACCTGGACCCCCGAAGCCAAGGAGACCTCTCTCTCCTCGGAGATCCCTCCCATAAGGACAGCGATCTTCAAAGTGCTCCCTCTCTCTTTGTGGTGAGCAGGCTAAGGGCCCCCCTTGGTGG
>JAUXEE010000063.1 GCA_030618065.1 Gemmatimonadota bacterium | reverse complement strand
TAAGCCAGGAGTTGGCCATGTTGTTCCCGTCCCCGATCCACGCCACAGGCATCCCTTCCAGCTCTGTGCCGAACTCCTCCTGGACGGTCTGGAGATCCGCCATGACCTGGCAAGGGTGGAGAAGGTCTGTGAGCCCATTGATGACGGGAATCGTGGCATGCTCCGCCATCTCCTGAACCTCGGAGTGGTCGAAAGTCCTGATCATGATTCCGTCCACGTACCGGCTCAGCACCTTTGCGGTGTCGGAGACCAGTTCTCCTCGCCCCATCTGGGATGCGGAGGAGGCGAGGAAGAGGGCATGGCCACCCAGTTGCGTCATCCCCACCTCGAAGGAGACCCGAGTCCGGGTGGAGCTCTTCCGGAAGATCATGGCCAAGCTCTGACCCTCCAGTGGGACTCCACCCACCTGGCCTGACTTCAGTTGTTGAGCAAGGGAAAGGAAACCCAACAAGTCTTCCCTGGCGTAATCGGATATGGCTACGAAATGGCTCGTTGGCATGGTGAGACCAGAGTTAAGGGAATTTGATCACCCGGCTGAATCCGTCATAGGATGTAACGTCGAAGGTCTTCGTCTTCCAGGATCCCGCCGAGTCGTTCCCGGACGAAGGATGGGTCCAGGACGACCCGGTTTTCTCCTTCCTCCGGAAGCTCAAAGAGGAGATTCTCCAATACCGTGGTGAGGACGGTTTGAAGGCGCCGCGCACCTATGTTCTCCATGCGGTCGTTTAGTTCGGCAGCGATTCGGGCTACTTCCCTGACTCCTTCATCGGTGAAATCCAGGGATGCTCCTTCCGTCTCCACCAAAGCCCGGTATTGGTGAAGCAGGGCGTTCTTGGGTTCCCGCAAGATCCGAACGAAGTCGTCCTCCCCCAGACTGTGGAGCTCCACCCGAATGGGAAAGCGGCCCTGCAGCTCCGGGATCAGGTCGCTGGGCTTGGCTACATGGAAGGCCCCGGCGGCGATGAAGAGCATATGGTCGGTTTTGACCAGCCCATATTTGGTCTGGACGTTGGAGCCTTCCACCACCGGGAGAAGATCCCGCTGGACCCCCTCCCTGCTCACGTCCGGGCCTGCCCCACCCCTGGCTCCGGCAATCTTGTCGATCTCGTCCAGGAAGATGATCCCGGAATCTTCCGCCCGGTCCAGCGCTTCGTTAATCACTTCGTCCATATCGACCAGGCGATCCAACTCCTCCTGCAGGAAGATCCGCCGGGCCTCTCCCACCGACACGATCCTCTGCTTCGTCCGCTTGGGAAGAAGATCCTGAAGCATCTCCGTGAAGTTGTGGTCCATTCCCTCCATGCCACCCATGGGGATCATCATTCCGTCGATGGAGGGGCTCTGAGACACCTCCACCTCAACTTCCCGGTCCTCCATGGCTCCGTCCCGGAGGAGCTTCCGAAGCTTTTCACGTGTGCGAGACCTTCGGTCGGTCGGCGTCAGTCCATCGCCTCCCTCACTCTCTACAGGCGCTTGGCGAACCCCAGCGGGCCCTGCAACGAAAACGTGGGTCTCCCCTGGCTCTTCCGGGCCATCCGTCACCTCCGCCTCATTCTGCTTCGCGCCCGAAGTCAAGGGCAAAAGGAGGTCCAGGAGCCGCTCCTCTACCCTCTGGTCGGCCACCTCCTCGACGTCCGCCTCCCTCTCGGCACGAACCATGTTCACGGACGTGTCCACCAAATCCCTGATCATGGATTCCACGTCCCGCCCCACATACCCCACCTCCGTGAACTTGGAGGCCTCGACCTTTACGAAAGGAGCCCCGGCAAGACGAGCCAGGCGCCTGGCTATCTCCGTCTTCCCCACACCCGTGGGTCCGATGAGGATGAGGTTGTTCGGGAGAATCTCCTCCCTCATCTCACCCTCCACCCTCTGTCGCCGCCACCGGTTTCTCAGAGCGATGGCTACAGCCTTTTTAGCGTCATCCTGGCCCACGATGTACTTGTCCAACTCCCGGACGATATCCCGGGGAGTCAACTCGTCCCCCCACTCCATGGTCCCATCCGTCGCTTCTTTATCAGTCATTCTTCTCGTCCTGCTCCAACTCCACCACGCTGATTTGTTTGTTGGTGTAGATACAGATATCCCCGGCGATCTCCAGCGCCTGTTGCACGATCTCCCGAGCTGAAAGCTCCGAGTGGGCTTTCAACGCCCGAGCCGCCGCCAGGGCGAAAGAACCCCCAGACCCGATGGCCACGATCTCGTCGTCGGGTTCGATGACGTCCCCCTCCCCGCTCACCAGGAAAAGGCGTTCCTTATCGGCCACGATCAGAAGAGCGTTCAGCCTTCGGAGATATCGGTCCGTCCGCCAGTCCTTGGCCAGCTCCACGCAGGCTCGGGTCAGGTTCCCCGGGTAACGCTCCAGCTTTCCCTCCAACGTTTCGAAGAGGCTGAAAGCGTCGGCTACGGCTCCGGCGAACCCCGCCAGGATCTTCCCGTCCTTGAGGGTCCGGACCTTTTTGGCCGAGGCCTTCATCACCGTATCACCCAGAGTAACCTGCCCATCACCTCCAAGGGCGATCTTCCCCTCTTTCTTTACTGCCAGAACCGTTGTAGCGCGTAGCTCAGGCTTCTTCATGACGACTCCTAGAAAATGGTACTGAAGAATAACCCTCGGGACTCCTCAAGGAAGGGGCCTGGCAGGTCGCTACGATCGGGGATGAGCCTGTCTGTACACCTTCTTCAGCCTCTCCTTCGATGTGTGGGTGTAGATCTGCGTCGTTGAGAGGGAGACATGACCCAGAAGTTCTTTGACCGCCATCAAATCGGCTCCGGCATCCAGGAGGTGGGTTGCGAAGGAGTGCCGGAGAGAGTGGGCGCTGAGGCCCTGCTCGGCAGCGGCCTTCTCCAGAACCTCTCGGACGGCCCTTTGGATGGACCGGTGGGACAAACGCCCGCCCTTTCCATTCACCAGAAGGGCGTCCGGACCGATGGCGGCGGTACGCCTGGACAGGGCCTCCTGCCTCCTGGGATCATACCGGCCCAGAGCCTGAAGAGTTCGGCCCGTGACGGGCACGATTCGTTCTTTTCTCCCCTTTCCCCTGACCTTCACCTGCTCCGCCCTCAAATCCAACTCTCCCCGGTTCAATCCTTGGAGCTCGGAAAGGCGGAGGCCGCTTCCGTAAAGGAGCTCCAGGATGACCAGGGTCCTGGTGCCTGGAAGAGTGTTCTCGGCAGCCCGGGCCTCGGCCAGGTGAAAAATGGCGTCTATCTCGGGGTGGGAGAGGTGCCCGGGGAGACGCTTTTCCGCCTTGGGGGCACGCATGGCCCTGGCCGGGTTGACAGGGAGCCGGTCTTCCAGGTGGAGGAAGCGGAAGAAGCCCCTGACTGCAGAGAGTTTTCGGCCGATGGTCCGACGGGAGAGGCCTCTGCGAAGGCACCACCCCAGAAAGCTCCTGAGGGTCAACCGGTCGACGTTTTTCCATTCCCAATCCGGCGTACCCAGATACTCCGTGAGAAAGCCCGAAAGGTCGTTCAGATCCCTCCGGTAAGCCACCACGGTATGGTCCGAGAGCTGTCTCTCGTGGGTCAGGACCTTGAGATAGGCCTCCACCTGGGATTGGCTGCTCACGACCCCACGTTCTCTTCGACGAGCCATCTGTGGAATTCATCCTGGGCCCGCTGCGCCAGAGCTTCCCTCCTCTTCTTCTTATCACGAACTCTCCGCGTCAGGGGGTCCACAAGGCCCCAGTTGGAGTTCATGGGCTGGAAGTTCTTCGGCTCCGATTCCCTCAAATAGCGGTAAAGGCCCCCCAGCATCGTGGTCGGGGGGGGGAGGGAGGGGTCCCCACCGCCGAGAATCCGATCCAGATTCACGGCGGCAAGGAGGCCGCTGGAGGCAGACTCCGTATAACCCTCCACCCCCGTGATCTGGCCGGCGAAAAGGAGATCGCGGCGTTCCGGGAGGGATCCCCACGCAGTCAAGCACCCCGGAAAGTTCAGATAGCTGTTTCGATGAAGGGATCCCCAACGGAGGAACTCCGCCTCCTCCAGCCCCGGGATCATCCGGAAGACCCCGCCTTGCTCACCGATTCTCAAGCGGGTCTGAAACCCCACCAGATTCCACATCTGCCCCTGCCGGTCCTCTCGGCGAAGTTGGACCACGGCAAAAGGCCGATCCCCGGTCCGGGGATCCTCCAAACCTATGGGCTTCATGGGGCCGAATCGGAGAGTATCATCGCCCCGGGACGCCAGGACCTCTACCGGGAGACACCCTTCGAAGTAAGGAACGGAATCGAAAACATGCCCCTGCTGAGCGTCTGCCGTCCTCAAGGCCTCCAGGAAGGCAAGATACTCCTCCGGATTCATGGGGCAGTTCAGATAATCGGAATCCTCGCCAAAGCGGCCAGCCTCAAAAACCACATCCTCGTTCAGGGAGTCCCGGTGGACGATAGGGGCGATGGCATCGAAGAATGAGAGGCCGTCATCTCCGAGGTGGCTTTGGATAGAGGCGGAGAGGGCATCGGAGGTGAGGGGGCCCGACGCGATGATGGCGGGGCCCTGGGGAAGCTCCCTGACCTCCTCCCGAACCACACGGATCCGGGAATGGGAGGAGACGGAGTCGGTCATCCCCTTCGAAAAGAGCGCCCGGTCCACGGCAAGCGCTGAGCCGGCCGGCACTCGGGATTCCTCGGCGACCCGAAGAAGAAGAGAATTCAGCGCCGCCATCTCTCGCTTCAGCTGGCCGTGGGCATTCCTGGAGTCTTCACTCTTGAAGGAGTTGGTGCAGACGAGCTCACCCAGATCTCCGGTCTTGTGCGCCGGGGTCGGCCGGCCGGGCCTCATCTCCAGGAGCTCGACCCGGTGGCCCCTCTCAGCCAAGAAGAGGGCGGCCTCACACCCCGCCAGACCTCCTCCGATGACTCTGATGGGCTCAGGCACGGCGCCCCTTCTGACCCTTTCCCCCTCCCCGGCCACCACCCCGTGGCCTTTTCCCCTTGCCCTTCCCCTTCCGGGCTTTCGCCCTGGCCAACAACTCCACAGCATCCTCCATGACCAGATCCTTGGGGTCATCACCCTTCGGGAGGCTGGCGTTCAGGGTTCCGTCCGTCACATAGGGCCCGTACCGACCGTCGAGTACTTTGAGATCCACTCCACTGTCGGGGTGCGGCCCCAACTCTTTCAGAACCTCCCGTCCCTGCGTCGTCTCCAGAAGTTTGAGGGCCTCGTCCAGCTCGATCTCGAAGAGAAGCATGGGTGTCTTGAGATTCCGGTAGGCTCCTCCTCTATGCACGTAGGGCCCATAGCGGCCAATCCCCACGGTCACCTCTTTCCCGCTCTTCGGGTCCTTCCCAAGGGACCGCGGAAGGGACAAAAGGAGAAGGCCATAATTGAGACTGATTTCGTCCAGGGTCATTCCCTGGGGAATACTCACTCTCTTGGGCTTCTCTTTCCCATCACCATTCCCCAGTTGGACGTAGGGCCCGTACGGCCCCACCCGGGCCAGAACCGGAAGGCCCGACCCGGGATCCAGGCCAAGGCTCCTCTCCTGGATCTCCGCAGAGTCCAGGGGCCGGGTGCTTCGGCATTCCGGATACCCGGAACAGCCCAGAAACCGGCCGAACTTGTTCCATCGGACTTGCATAGGGCGGTCGCAGATCTCACACGTCTCGCCCTCGGCTGCCAAGAGTTCCTTGATGATCTCTTCGGAATTGGACTTGCCGCTCTCCAACTGAGTTTGGAAGGGGCCGTAGAACCGTTCCAGGAGAGCCCTCCATCGGACTTCTCCCTCCTCGACACGGTCCAGCTCTCCCTCCATACGGCTCGTGAATTTCACATCGAAAATGTCAGGAAAGACCCGGACCAGGAGTTTCGCCACCGTGTCACCGAGAGGCGTCGGCAAAAAACGCCCCTTCTCCACATCCACATACCCCCGATCCTGAATGGTCGAGATGATCTGGGCATAGGTAGAGGGCCTCCCTATTCCCAGCTTTTCCAGCTCCCGCACCAAGCTCGCTTCACTGAACCTGGGAGGCGGTTGGGTGAAGTGTTGGTTCGGCTGGAGCTCCACCAGTCGGCTGACATCCCCCTTCTCCAGCTCAGGAAGGGGCTCCAGGTCATCCAAACGCTTGTGATCACCCTTCTCCGTCGTGTCCAAATACAGCCGCGTGAACCCGGGGAACTTCACAACGGAGCCGGTGGCCCGGAACAGATACCGTTTCTGGATGGCCCCGGTCAGATCGAAATCCACCGTGGTGGTGTCGTAGACGGCCGGCGCCATCTGGCTGGCAACGAACCGAAGCCAGATCAGCTCATAAAGCCGGGCCTCATCGGGACCCAAGAACTCTCGGGCTTCACTGGGGTGGAACCCGGCATCCGTGGGACGTATGGCCTCATGGGCATCCTGGGCCCCCTTCTGCTGTTTCCCCTGGAAAAGACGAGGAGAGGACGCCAGGAAGGCCTTTCCCATCTGGCCTTCGATCCAGTCCCGGGCCTGAGCCACGGCCGACGCCGCCACACGGGTGGAGTCGGTCCGCATGTAGGTAATGAGACCCACGGATCCCCGTTTCCCTGCCTCCACTCCTTCGTAGAGCCGCTGGGCTGTCCGCATGGTCCGGCGAGCTGAGAAGCGGAGGCGCTTGGCCGCCTCCTGCTGGAGTGTGGAAGTGGTGAAGGGCGGAAAGGGGTTCTTCCGACGCTCTCTCCGCTTGACGTTGGTGACCTGAAAGGCTTTGTGGGCCAGCTCCTTCAGAACCCCCCGGGCAGCCTCTTCGGAGGAGAGGGTGAAGGCCTTCCCATCGATCTGGTGGAGTTTGGCTTCGAAGGAATGGCCGCCCTTTTCCAGAAGGGCCACGATGGACCAGTACTCCTCCGCCTCGAAAGCGGTGATTTGGTCTTCTCTCTCGCAGATCAGACGAAGGGCCACCGTCTGGACTCTTCCTGCGGAGAGGCCGGGTCGAATCGGCTTCCAAAGAAAGGGGCTGACCTGATAGCCTACCAATCGGTCCAGGATTCTCCGAGCCTGCTGAGCCTCCACCTTCTCCATATCCAGCTCTCCGACATCTTCCAAAGCCCGAAGAACTGCCTCCCTGGTGATCTCGTGGAAGGTGACACGGTGAAATCGGTCCGGTGACTTCTCGTAACCGAGCTGTTCGGCCACATGGTAGGCGATGGCTTCCCCTTCCCGGTCCGGGTCCGTGGCCAGGATGATCTCGTCGGCGGTTTTGGCCTTCCGCTTCAACTCCTGGAGAATCTTCCCCTTCCCACGGATGGTGACGTATTTCGGTTCGAACCCCTGCTCCACATCGACGCCGAGTTCCTTCGCCGGAAGGTCCCTGACATGACCCACAGAAGCCGCCACCTCATAGCCCTTTCCCAGGTAGCGACCAATGGTCCGGGCTTTCGCTGGAGACTCGACGATGACGAGGCGTTTTCCCTTCGTTCCCTTTGCCATTCCCATCACTTGTATGGAGGAAGGGGGGGTGTCACCTCCCGCCCCTTCTCGTTCATGAGGTGTTGGATTCTTCTAGCCAACTCTTCGGGTTCACCCTGCATGGAGTCAATAGCGACAAGAGCCTTCCCATAAAAGGGCTCACGCTCTTTCAGGAGGGCCTGGGCTCTGGAGACGGGATCGGCCACCGCCAACAAGGGCCGTGTAGGTCCTTCCTCCCTAACTCTCCGAACAGCCTCTTCTGCCGTGACCGTAAGCCAGGCCGAAAAGGTGGAAGGTCCGAGATCTTCCATCCTACCCAGGGCGGTGGGCCACCCACCCCCGGAGGCTAACACCACCTCTCGGTCCAGGAGAAGCTCGGCTCCGATCCGTTCCTCCATGCCCCGGAAGAAACTCTCCCCATGCTGGAGGAAAATCTCCGGTATGGGAAGGCCCACCCGCGCACGGATCTCCTGATCGAAGTCCCGGAATGACCATCCCAAGCCCTTTGCCAAAAGCTGACCTACACGGGTTTTTCCACTTCCCATGAAGCCAACGAGGAGAATCCTCTCGAAAGGAGCCTGACCTGTCACCGTTGCCCAAACCCACGTTGGAGAAGGTGGGCAAGGTATGATTCGAAGTTCCTTCGAAGCTCCACCATGGAGTCCCCCCCAAACTTCTCCAGGAAGGCGTCTGCCAGAACCAAGGCCACCATGGCCTCCGCCACCACGGCTGCGGCCGGCACCGCGCAGACATCGCTTCGCTCCACCGCAGCGTCGGCCACACTTCCGTCCCGAAGATCCACACTGGCCAGGGGTTTCCGAAGAGTGGAGATGGGCTTCATAGCCCCCCGAACCCGGAGGGGCTCCCCCGTGGTCACCCCTCCCTCCAGACCCCCGGCCCTATTGGAGTCCCGGCCCAACCCACC
>JAUXEE010000203.1 GCA_030618065.1 Gemmatimonadota bacterium | reverse complement strand
TTTTCAATCGGAACGAGGTCCAGTTCTACGAGTGGATCGAAGAGTATGACCCGGCCCTCTTCGAGCGAATCGGCCGGTTGGTGACCTCCGGCCAATGGCATGTGATGGGCGGCTGGTACCTCCAACCGGACTGCAACCTCCCCTCAGGCGAATCGTTCGTCCGGCAGATCCTCCTGGGGAAGCGATACTTCCGGGAGAAGTTCGGTGTGGAGCCCACGACGGCCACGAACGTCGATTCCTTCGGCCACTCCCGGGGGTTGGTGCAAATCCTGGCGAAGAGCGGCTACGACTCCTACCTGTTCTGCCGCCCCAAGCTCCACGAGGCTCGCCTTCCGGGCGCCGAATTCACTTGGGTCGGGTACGACGGATCGGAGGTGACGGCCGCCCTGGCGGAGTCTCACTACAACTCCCCTCCAGGGGGGGCTGCGGAGAAGATTCGGGAATGGTTGCAGCGTGACTCGGCCAAGCTCGTGAGTCAGCTGCCGTGGGGTGTGGGCAATCATGGGGGCGGACCCTCACGACAGGACCTCCGGGACATCGGGGAGCTCATGGGGAAGATCCGAGTACCCCACATCATCCACTCCACCCCCGAGGGCTATTTTACCGACCTTCGGGCCCAGGGTGACCTCCGGGCCCAGGGCGATCTTCGGGCCCGGGGCGACCGGCTGCCCCGGCACCGAGACGATTTGAATCCGTGGGCCGTTGGCTGCTACACCTCCGTGATGCGGCTGAAGCGCCGACACCGCCGCCTCGAAAACGAACTCTATATGGCCGAGAAGATGGCGACCACCGCCTGGGCCCAGGGGCTCATGGAATACCCCCAGGCGGAGCTCGCCGCAACCACCCGTTCCATGCTCACCACCGAGTTCCACGATATCCTGGGGGGGACCTCCATACCGTCGGCGGAGGAGACGGCCCTGGACGACCTCGGTCACGGCCTCACCCTGGCCGCCAGGGTCAAGACCCGGGCCTTCTTCGCCCTCGCGGCCGGCCAGGTACCCGGGGCGGAGGGGGAGCATCCCATCCTCGTCTACAATCCCCACCCCTTCCCTCTCCGGGTCCTGGTGGAATGCGAAGTGCAACCGGCATGGCCAGACCGGGAAGACCAGTACGGCATCCCCGTCGTGGCAGCGGGCCGAAGGAAGCTGCCGGCCCAGGCCGAGAAGGAAGAGAGCAACATCGACGAGGACCACCGCAAGCGGGTCGTGTTCGCGGCCAGACTTAGGCCCGGTCGAATGAATCGCTTCGACTGCCGGTTCGAGAAGGTGGCAAAGAAACCCGCCGGCAAGGCACGGGTGCGGAAGGGGAAGCTTCACTTCAAGACCGCCGACCTGGACGTGGTCGTAAACGCCCGGACCGGCCTCCTGGACCGGTACCGGATCCACGGAAAGGACTACCTGTCGGCCGGGGCCGCCCGCCCACTGGTCATGCACGACGATGCGGACCCCTGGGGAATGAAGGTGACCGGTTTCCGTAGGTTGGCGGGTCGCTTCAAGCTCATGAGCCAAGCCGATGCGGCTCGCTTCGCAGCTGTCGCCAGCCCAAAGCTGCCAGCGGTGCGGGTCATCGAGGATGGACCGGTCCGGACTGTGGTGGAAGCCCTCTTCGGCTACGGCGACTCGGCCATCTGTCAACGCTACAAGCTGCCTCGGCAAGGTACCGAGCTCGAGATCGAGACCCGAGTCCTCTGGTTCGAGAAGGACCGAATGCTGAAGCTCTCCCTGCCCACCCCCTGGAAGGGAGGGATCCTCCTCGGACAGGTAGCCTTTGGGGTCCAGGAGATTCCCGGAGACGGGAAGGAGGCCATCGGACAGAAGTGGCTGGCCGTGAGAGCCGGCGACGGATCCCGGGCCCTTTCCATCATCAACGACTCGACCTACGGCTGCGACTTCAAGAATGGAGAGATGCGCCTGTCACTCCTTCGGGCGCCGGCCCACGCCGGGCACCCCACCGGCAGCGGGCGCCCCATCCTGCCACAGGATCGGTTCACTCCTCGAATCGATCAGGGAGAGCACCTCTTCCGCTTCTGGTTGAAGGGTGGGACGGGGCGAGAACGCCTCATGGCCGTGGACCGGGAAGCCCTGGCCCACAACGAGAGGCCTTTCGCTCTGGCATACTGGCCGTCGGGTGGTGGGGAGTCGCCGGCAGCGGGTCCCGTCCTGAGCGGCGGAGCCGTCCAGGTCACGGCCTTCAAGCGGGCGGAAGGGGACGACGGACTGATCGTCAGGCTCTTCGAACCCACGGGACGCCGGCGCACGACCACCCTCTCCCTCGGCTCTCCCGGCCTCGAGACCCAGCTCCGGATGGGACGCTTCGAAATCAAAACCTTGCGGGTGGACCGGCGGACGGGAATCGCTCGGGAGGTCAACCTGCTGGAGGAGTGATGAGCGATCGGGCCACCGTGGTGCTGGTGGGCATCGGAGGTTACGGGGAGGTGTACCTCTCCGCGTTGATGGAGGGGGCGGAGCGTGCCCGGAGCGAGATCGTGGGCGCCGTGGATCCGTATCCGGAGAAGTGTGGCCGTCTGGCCGAGCTGGACGCCCGAGGGGTGCCCGTCTTTTCCTCCTTGGACGACTTCTATCGGAGGAAGTCCGCCGACCTGGCCGTCATTTCATCCCCCATTCACCTCCACGCCGACCACACCTGCCAAGCCCTTGCCCGGGGTAGCCACGTGTTGGTGGAGAAACCTGCGGCCGCCATCACGGCCGACGTGGACCGGATGATCGAGGCCCGGGAGCGTGCCGGCCGTTTCGTGGCGGTGGGATTCCAGTGGTCCTTCGCTCCCTCCATTCTGGATCTCAAGAGGGACATCCTGGAGGGCAGATTCGGCGCGCCGCTGGCCGGACGTTCGCTGACCCTCTGGCCCCGAACGGAGAGTTACTATCGGCGAAATGACTGGGCCGGCCGAAGGCGAGATCCAGCCGGACGGTGGATCCTGGATAGTCCCGCCAGCAACGCCATGGCCCACCATCTACACAACATGCTCTTCCTTTTCGGCCCCGCGATGGACCGGAGCGCAGAGCCCATAGGGGTCTCTGCTCGGCTGGCCAGGGTGAACGACATCGAGACCTTCGACACGGTGGCCGCCCAGCTCTGTACGGAAGACGGGACGAAGCTGCACTTCCTCGCGTCGCACACCATCGCAGAAACCAAGGCGGTAGAGCCCCGTTTCACCTTGGAGTTCGAAGAGGCCACGGTGACATCCCCCGGAAAGCTGGCACCGATGACGGCACGCCATCGGGACGGGCGTGTCTCGGAATACACTTCTCCCGACGCCACTTCCCAGGTGGCCAAGCTGTGGACGTGCGTGGAGGCCACATCAGGGAAGGTGAGCATCCCCTGCGGACTGGAAACGGCCCGGCCTCACACCACCTGCGTCCAGGCCATCGAGGACTCGGGCGCGCGCGCCCACGACTTCCCCAGTGAGCTTCTGCGGTCGTCCGTCACGACTGGAGGTCGCCTTCGTTGGGTAAAGGGGCTGGCCGGCGCCCTCGAGAGAAGCTACGCCACCGGTGAATGGCCGGATCTGCCTGGAGTCTGCCCCTGAGCCACGGACCCCACCTTCCCCATTCTAGAAAGGCTCCCTCCCTGGGAGCCTCCCTCCGTATCGTAGCGACAGCTTCGGGCTTCCTCGGCGAAGGCCGCCAACAAGTCCAGGCCCGCGTCGAAAAAGTGGTCCGAGGGGGCCAGGATGTACCCACCTCCACCTCCCGCAGCCTCGAAGCACCGCCGCACCGCCTGCCGGGTCTCGGCCGTCGTGCAGCCCTGGAAGTAGGTGTGCTGGTCGAAGCCGCCGATCATACACACCCGACTGCCGATCCGGGCCTTGGCCTCCTGGAGATCCACATCCCCTCCCAGGGTCGGCGGAGTGAAGGTCTCCACGGCATCCGGACCCATGTCGGCAATCATCTCGAGAAGGGGCATCATGCCACCGCAGGTGTGATAGACCACTCGCTGCCCGACCCGGTGGGCCTCTTCGATGATCTGCCCATCGTAGGGGGCCACGAACTCCTCGAAGATCTTCGGCGAGATCACCGTAGAGGAGGCGGACCCTCCCCCGAGCTCGATGAGGTCGAAGCGGGCTCCCTCCATGGAGGCGATGCTCGCCTCCTTCCGGTCCCTCAGGATCCCGAGGAATTCCCGGACCCAAAGGGGATCATCGAGGGTCTCCATGATCATCTCCTCGACTCCGAACAGCTCCACGGCGTCCTGCCAACATCCCGGCTGCCCGTAGATCTGGAATCCCGGAACCGCGCCTCTCAGAATCCCCTGCCCATCCAGGGCCTCGGCCGTGCGATTAATGGCTTCCGTGTCGCACAGCCCCCTTGGGGCATAGCGCTGAAAGAGATCGATCTGCCCCTTCTCCTTGATGGGGCGCTCCACGACCCAGTCCGTCTGTGGGCCATGCTGCAAGACCATGGACAGAGTTCCCCCGGGAGTGGTGATGTCGTGGCGGATAGCCCTTTCCGGGAATTCGGTGGATTCGATTCGCCAGGCATCCGACACGATCCATCGGGATCCGGCGGCTCCACTCCCCTCCCCTTCCGAACTCCAATATTCGCCACCCCTCTCGTCGGGTTTCACCTCATCGGCCCACCGAATGGGGTCGAGACCGAAACGGTGGAAGAATTCTTTCTCTGAAGCCCCGTCCAGATACGTCCCCAGGAAATAGGGCATCAGATGGTGGGTCGTGACTGGGAGCCGGTCAGGCTGGCCACCATCGAGCGCCGTCAAGAGCCGCT
>JAUXEE010000219.1 GCA_030618065.1 Gemmatimonadota bacterium | reverse complement strand
GGTTCGAGGAGAGGGTGAAAGAGATCTTCGGGTTCGAACATGTGATTCCTACACACCAGGGCAGAGCCGCGGAGCGGATTCTGTCTACGACGATCTGCCAACCCGGGCATGTGGTTCCCAACAATACCCATTTCGATACTACCAGGGCCAACATCGAGGCGACCGGGGCCAAAGCAGTAGACCTCCCCGTGCCCGAGGGCCTGGTGCCGTCCGATTCGCGGCCGTTCAAAGGCAACATGGACGTTGCCAGATTGGAGGCACTCATCTCCAAAGTCGGTTCGGGGGCCATTCCCCTTTGCATGCTCACAGTGACCAATAACACAGGGGGTGGCCAACCCGTATCCATGGAGAATATCCGGGAGGTGTCCCAGCTTTGCGGGGACCATGGGATCCCTCTCTACATCGACGCCTGCCGCTTCGCCGAGAACGCCTATTTCATCAAACTTCGGGAGGAAGGATACGGCGAAAAGACGATTCCCGAGATCGTGAGAGAGATCTTCTCCTATGCGGACGGATGCACCATGTCGGCCAAGAAAGACGGCTTGGCCAATATCGGTGGCTTTCTCGCCACCAATGATGCTTCGTTGGCCAAGAGGGAGCGGGACCTTCTCATTCTCACGGAGGGCTATCCGACCTACGGAGGGATGGCGGGGCGGGATCTGGAGGCCATCGCCGTCGGCCTCCAGGAGGTAATGCAAGAAGACTACCTGGATTACCGTTTGGCCTCGGTTCGGTATTTGGGCGAGCACATCGCCGCAGAGGGCGTGCCCATCGTTCAACCTCCCGGAGGCCACGCCGTTTACATCGACGCTGCCGGGTTCCTTCCTCATGTGAGGCCACTGGATCTTCCTGGACAGTCCGTGGTGGTGGAGCTCTACCTGGAGGGTGGCCTCCGGGGCGTGGAAGTGGGGACGGTAATGTTCGGACGAGTGGATCCCGACACCGGGGAGGAGATCCCGGGGGCGATGGAGCTGGTCCGCTTGGCCATGCCCCGACGGGTCTATACACAGAGCCACGTGGACTTCATGGTGGAGGCTATCGTGGCGGTCTTCCAGCGTAGAGAGGGAATCGGAGGCTTCCGATTCAGCTATCAGGCTCCGGCCTTGCGGCACTTCACCGCGGAATTCGAACCCCTTTACCAGGTGGGCGGCGGCGGATCCTTTACCTGACCACTCTTGCCTGGAGCGTCCAAGAAGGCACCGACGAAGCTGGGCCCCACCGGAACTCCTCCTTCGTAGTATGTTTATGAGAGTTGTCCGACGATCCCTCGGCTCGGCCCGAGGGTTCCTTTTGGCCTCGCACCAACGTCCCAAGCAGGCGACAATGCGCTTCGCTCTTCGACGGGTCTTCATCCTGGGCCCTCTGGTCATCTTTGGCGTTCAGGGTGGCCTCCATGCCCAGGATATCGAGCTCCTGGGCAAGATTCACGGAACTCGACCGCCCCAAGGCTATTACGACCTCCTGGAGCGGGATCCCGGGGCCTTCCAATTCCGGCGGGCCCTCTTCCGACGGGGCCTGGGCCTCCGGGAGCTTCCCGACGTGAGAACCCCGGGGCGGACACTTCCCATCACCTATGACAGGGCTTTCGCCCAACTTCTCGCGGAGAACCCGGACCGGGCGCCGGTGACGGGCACCTTCAACTTCCCCCTGATCCTCGGCCTCTTCTCCGATTCCGATCCTGTCCTCCCTGGTTTTGAACAGGGCGCCGTTCAGGCAGAGTTCTTCGATGGCCCCCAGGCGAGTCCCGCTGCGGTGGGCACCATCCCCGACTTCTACCATGAGATCTCGGGAGGTCGGGTGACCCTCACCGGCGCCACATTCGACTGGCAGGTGGCACCCCTGTCTCGGACGGAGGTGACGGCCGGCGTGAGTGGCCTGGGGACCGGCTCCAGGGTAGGGGAGTACATCGTTCGGACCCTCGATGCCCTAGATGACGGTTCGGTGGACTGGGGCCACTTCGACAATGACGGACCCGATGGGATTCCCAACTCGGGAGACGACGACGGCTACGTCGACGTTCTGGCGGTGATGCATCCCACGCCCGGCGGGGAGTGCTCCAGCGGAGACCGACCCAACCGGATCTGGTCCCATCGTTGGAACCTCTACTGGTACGCCAGATACTACGGGTCCGCCTGGACCCCTTCGGTGACACAATCCATCCTGGACAATGACGGATATGTCACCCAAACCCCTTCCGCGAACCCCGGAGTCACCTTCATCCGAGTGTTGGATTACACGATCCAACCCGTGCGGAACTGCGGTGGGGATGCCATCAACTACATCGGGGTTTTCGCCCACGAGTTGGGTCACGGATTCGGTCTCCCGGATCTTTACGCGACTACCAGCAGTCAAGACCACAATGGGATCGGGAACTGGGGGCTCATGGGTACAGGTTCCTGGGGGTGTGACGGGCACACGGCTTGGAGTCCCTGTCACATGAGCGCTTGGAGCAAGGAGGTTCTGGGTTGGGCCAACGTCCAGCTTCTTGATCCTGGGACCGATCTGGGTACCCTGTCCCTTCCGCCGGAGGAGACCTCCGGGGACATCTATCGAATCGGTTCCGGAGATGGCTCTTCCGACTATCTCCTCATGGAGAATCGACAACGGATGGGCTTCGACCAGCACCTGTATGAGCCTGGACTCCTGATCTGGCACATCGACCCCGTGACCATCGAGGACCACCCCCATGGAATCAACAATGACCCTGATCGAATGGGCGTTTGGCTGCGGCAAGCCGATGGCCTGAACGATCTGGGACAGCAGGGCGGAGGTCGGGGGGATGGGGGAGATCCTTTCCCCGGATCCTCAGGGAATACCCTGTTCCATGCTGGGTCCGACCCCAGTTCCTGGACTCATGACGGGAATTCCATGGGGGTCACCATCCTGAATATCGAACAGGTGGGCGAGAACATGGACTTCCGGGCCCTGACTCGATATCAGGCGCTGACGCTCCGCACCCTGGGGTCCCCCTCGGGAGGGGGGTTGGTTTCGGTGGATGGCATCCCTCCGGAATCGTCGGAATGGGTCTTGAACTCGGCGCCCTTCCAACAACACACCATCGAGGCCGCCTCCGGGGAAGAGGTGGAGGAGGGAATTCGAGTCGCTTTCCAGGGATGGACCGATGGTGCTCCCCGGATCCGGGAGCACACCACCCAGTTGGAGGACGCCTCCTTCACCGCCACCTACGGAGGTTTGGAGTTCTTCCTGGACGTGACCCCGACGAGTCCTGCTCCCGGCATCGTGCCGGGGTACATCGACTTTTCCGGAGGAGATGGGATGGGTTGGGTTCCGGAGGGGGAATCGGTGACGGTCACCGCCTCTCCCCGAACGGGATTCGAGTTCCTGGAGTGGTCGGGCGCCTTCCATGGCCTGTCCAATCCCGCACCCTTTACTCCCACGGGCCCCGCCCAGTCGGAAGCGGTTTTCGGCGTAACGTTCACCGCTGAGTCGAATCCGTCTACGGTGGAACTGGCCGCTGGCATTCAGCACAGCCTGACCCTCTCGGTGGAGAACGCGAACCTGCCCGTCAACTGGAGCGTGGCTTCGGGGACGTTCCCGCCGTCCATGAACCTCAACCCCACGGGGTCCATCCAGGGAACGCCCCTGGTTCGGGGTGACTTCCCCATGACGCTTCGTGCCGTGGACGCCATTGGCCTGCAGGCCTTCCTTCCTCTGAACCTGGTGGTGGATGATCCCGAAATCCCCGTGGACGCCCTGGCGTCGGCCTTCCTCCTCACGGGCCCCTTCCTCAATGCCAATACGAGGATCTACCTGGACAACGAGGGGAACAACAACAACGCCTACGACCTCGGGGATTTTCGGGCATACGTGCTTCGAAACCCGGACCTCCCGTCTTTCGGCCAACTGGAGACCCTGGTGGAGATCCTCGTGCCCATGGGTGACATGAAGAATCCGCCTTCGGGTGGTGGGTTGAAGAGGAAGGAAAGGCCATGAGGCGCTTCGTCGGTTTGGTGGTTCTGGGCATCCTCGCAGCGGGATGTGACTCTGGACCCAGTGGTCCGGGTGATCTCATGGGTTCCATCCAGTCGCCGGATCCCTCTGTCGGGGGAGTGGTGCTGGAGGTGGTGGGCACCGGGATCGAAGGGTTCTCCGGAGCCGGTGGCACGAAGACCTTCTGGGCTCGTCAGGAAAACCCCGTTGTCTATCGGGTCATTGTGGTTGGTGAGAGCGGTGGAGAGTTGAAGTTCAGCGTTTCGGTTCGGGACCGGGCGGACAGGACCCCCAGGGCCAGCGTGGTCAGTCTGGTGGACCTGGACAACCGGCCGTTGCCTGTTACAGAGGAGTACAGGGTGAAGTTCACTCACTGAGGGTGGTTTGCCTTACCCTCAGGGTCCCAAGCTCTCTTCGCCTTGCCCGACCCCTCTTCGGGCCTCCAATTTATCCGCGCCTTTGGTCGATCCTCCCCGCCCCAATGGGTGGGGGTTTCATCCTTTTCCCCGGTCGGCTTCGTGGAGTTTCGTCTTCAAGGGAGTTGTTGCGATGGAACAGGCGCCTTCAATGCGATCCTTCACCAGGGAGCAGCTGAACGACGCGCTGATTCGGAT
>JAUXEE010000276.1 GCA_030618065.1 Gemmatimonadota bacterium | reverse complement strand
GGGAAGCTGTGGGAAAGGAGAAATGCGAGAGCCTCGGCCTCGGGCATGGGCTCTATTGCGACCTCGTGAAATCCCGGGGTCCGAATCTTCGTGTGAGTTCGGATGTCGATGGACCCATCAGCGCTAATCCTCATTTGGCCTCCGCCATCTTGGTTCCAGTTTCGAGATGAACGCATGTTTCTGCATCGAAGGAATCTCAAGACGCATGCCCCGGAGGAATCGGATGGCTGGGTTCCTCGTCCGAATCTTGTAAATCGTGGTTTTACAATATCTTAGGGGGGTGGATCTGGTATCCGGACTTCCCCAGGGCGGGATGCGGGGAAAGGACCTTTTTCCCGTTGTCCGGAAGAAAGTAGCGAGCTGAATCGGAATGAAGCTTCGGTCTCACCCTGCCTTGACGCCGTTGTTTCTGCTTCTCACCTTTCCTTTCCTATGACCTCTTCAAGAGATGATTCCGACGAATTCGGCGCTCACGTTTCAACGGCGGGTGGGTTGGCTACGGCCCCTGCCCGTGCCCGGGAAATTGAGTCGACCTCTCTCCAACTCTTTACGAAGCAACCCACCCGTTGGGCTGAGCCGGTGGTGGACCCAGCCCTGGCCCTGGCTTTTGGAGAGGAGCGTGACACCCATCAGATCAGGGTGGCCGGCTCTCATGACTCCTACCTCATCAATCTGGCTACACCCAAATCCGAGCTGTGGGAGCGGTCATACCAATCTTTCCGAAAGGAGCTGGCCCGTTGTACTGCCCTGGGGCTCCAATTCCTGGTGACCCACCCCGGGAATGCCACGGACGGAGACGACGCCAGTGGTATCGCCCGAAACGCCGAGGGGGTCACCCGGGCTCTGGAGGAGGTGGAAGGGTGCACCCGGGTTCTGTTGGAGCTCACGGCGGGAGGTGGAACGACGGTGGGTGGGTCGTTTGAAAAGTTGGCGGCCATTCTGGAACAGGTTCCCGACGAGCTTCAGAAGCGCCTCGGTGTCTGCTTCGATACCTGTCATGCCTACTCGGCGGGCTACGATCTGGTGGGCGACTACGACGGAGTCTGGGCGTCCTTCGACGACGCCCTCGGTCTAGAACGTCTGGGACTCTTCCACCTGAATGATTCGAAGAACCCCTTTGCCTCCAGGAAGGATCGCCACGAGCACCTGGGTGAAGGAAGCTTGGGGGTGGAGCCCTTCCGTCGAATCGTCCTGGACCCACGATTCCTCGGGATTCCGAAGATTCTGGAGACCCCGAAAGAATCGGATCCAGTCGGGAACGATCTCAAGAACCTGGGTCTCCTTCGAAGCTTTCGGCGCCAGGGCTAGGAGTCTGTCCACCGTCGCCCCCATGACCCGGACAGGCTCTTGAAAATTTCCGGGGTGAAAAAACTCCTAGACGGGAAGCCCCAACCCTTCCTATATTGATAGTAGAGCGTGTCGGAAGGCTTCGTTACTGAGCCAACACAGATGAAGCCGGGACTGACTCCAATGGCGGACGTCCTGCCCCTTCGGGGGACTTCGGAAACCTAGGGAAGTCACCAGACCTTTAACCCGGGCTTCAATAACCGCCTTCCGGTACGTATCTAAGGCCGGCGTCCTCAGGGATGTCGGCCTTCTTTTTTTTGTGAGCGTTCTCCAGTTGGGCTCGCATCCTGGATCCCATTGGTTCCATCGGTGTAAGGGTGGCATCTTTCGGCTCCCCGGGGTCCTCTCGGGGGATTCCTCATCACCTCCCACCATCGAGCGAGAAAATGTCAGGGAATACGAAACACATCGAAGCTGACCTTTCCCAAGTGTCGTTCGAGGCCTTGGTTCGTGAGATGATCGGTCGGTTGGACCCTGATCCGAACCGGGAAGGGATGGACCGGACGCCTGCGCGGGTAGCGGAGGCCATGAAGTTCCTTACCCGTGGGTACCACATGACTCCTGCTGACGCCGTTGGTGATGGGATTTTTGAAGAAAAACATCACAACATGGTGATGGTGAAGGACATCGAGCTCTACTCCATGTGCGAGCACCACCTGCTTCCCTTTTTTGGGAAAGCACATGTGGCGTACATCCCTGACGGGAAGATCATGGGGCTCAGCAAGGCGGCTCGTCTGGTGGAGGTCTTCTCCCGCCGTTTTCAGGTTCAGGAACGTCTAACGGAAGAGGTGGCCCAGGCTGTTTGGGATACCATCCAACCCATGGGCGTGGGGGTTGTTGTCGAGGCATATCACCTTTGTATGATGATGCGGGGAGTCGAGAAGCAGAACTCAAAGACCATCACCTCGGCCATGCGAGGCGTCTTCCTCAGCGACGAGAAGACCAGGGGAGAATTTCTTCGACTCTCCATGGCTGGTCACGTTCTCATTTCGTAACCGGCGGGAACCAGAGGAAATCCCATGTACACGATCTCGGTCCAGACTCACTACGATGCGGCACACCTTCTTCGGGACTACGAAGGGAAGTGCGCTCGCCTGCACGGCCACCGGTACGTCGTGGAAGTGGCTCTCCAGGTCAGAGAAGTGGGAAGTATGGGAATGGCCTACGACTTCGGTGATCTGAAGGAGCATCTGAAAGAGCTGGCCGATAGCTTCGACCATCAGAACCTCAACGAGATCCCTCCCTTCACGGAGATCGAAAGCACCGCCGAGAACCAAGCCCGGTTCTTCTTCGACGAAATGAAGAAACGACTTCCTCCCGAGTTGGCGGGTGGCTTGCTGTACGCTCGTGTATCGGAGAGTCTGGGCCAGTGGGCACAGTACGGTCTTTAGGTATGCTCTGATCATGCACATTCTCCTCACCGATCGGATCACATGCCCACGGTGTGGACCTGGTTTTGGCCTCATTCTTCTGGCCCATGAGGTTCGGGATCGTCGGGTCCTCGACGGCGATCTGGGATGTTTCAACTGTCAGGAGAAGTACCCGGTGAGGGGAGGGTTCGGCGACTTTCGAATCCCACCCCGCACCCCCCTCCCCTCCCCATCCGCCGACTTCGAGACAGAGTCTGTCGATGGGGAGGAGGTCTTTCGGCTTGGGGCCTTTCTGGGCGTGACCGAAGGACCGGGGACTCTCCTCATCAAAGGTCCTGCGGCCCGGCTCGCTGCGGGTCTTGCCGAGCTCATCGGCGGGGTGGAGGTGGTGGGATTGGAGCCGAATCTCATTGGAGAAAGGGAATCGGAGGGGGTCAGCCGAATGGTTGCCGGCAGTCGAATCCCTTTCTTCTCGGGCAGCTTCAGGGGCATACTTCTCAGTGGAGAGACCGGGGAGCGGGACCTTGATGAGGCCGCCCGGGTCGTCGTGCCCCTGGGGCGAGTCGTGGTCCTCGAAGCCCCACCCGAAGCATTCCCGTGGGTGGAGGCACTCGGGTTGAAGGTTCTCCTGCGGGAGGAGGGTGTTCTGGTCGCGCAGCAAGAGCAGACTGAAACCCTGCCCCTGGTCACGTTGCGGGGTTTCTGACCCCCGCCTACGTTAACAAGATCTAGCCTTTGGGCGTTTCAACCAGCGATCTCTTCTCAATGTCAGTTTGGAAGAAGCTTTTTGGCGGTAGCGATGAGGAGGGTCGAGTCGATTACTATGATGAGGGGATGGAGCTTCTCTCGGACGGGAAGTTCCATGAGGCCCTCACCTCTCTTCGACTCGCCCTCAAGGAACAGCCTGGTGATCCGGTGGTGCTGCAACAGATCGCCATCGCCTATACGCGCATCGGAATGACCGATGAGGCGGCCAAAACATACAGGCACGTTCTTCAGAAAGACCCAAAGGCCTCGGGGGCCCACTACGGATTAGCCTTCCTCCTGATTCGGTCCGGCCAGATGAAGGAAGCGGTTCCCCATCT